>JAYQPQ010000024.1:0-24718 GCA_038145405.1 Porticoccaceae bacterium
CCCTGAATCACATAAAGGTTCAACCCCACCGGAGGCGTGAGAAATCCGACCTCCATCGCTCGCACCAGAAAAATGCCAAACCAGATGGCGGACAAGCCGAATCCCGAGACGATAGGCAGCATGATGGGAGTCATCAGCAACATGAGCGCCAACCCATCCAGAATAGAGCCAAGCAATAGAAGCACCAAAGCGATAAGCAGCAGGGTGCCAATTTTCCCGAGCCCCAAGGATGTCACCAGATTTCCTGCGGCTTCGGCAAGTCCGGTAACGGCAACGAAAACGGAAAAAATCAGTGCCCCCACGACGACCAGGTAGATTAACCCACTGGTGCGCAAAGTTTCTTCGAGGGAGTGAAGCAACGAAGCGCGCGTGAGCCGTCGCCGGAAAGCACTGAGAATCAGGGCGCCCAATACCCCAATGGCGGCAGCCTCGTTTGGCGTAAATAGGCCAAACACAATGCCACCTATGACAACGATGGCAAGTGCCATGACATCGATGATTTTCTTCAGCGCCTGCCACCGCTCAGACCAGGGTGTTCGCTCGACAGCGGGCGCTGCTTGGGGTCGCCACCTTACAAGAAGCCAAATCGCCACTAGGTAAAGCAGCATCTGTGTAATCGCCGGAATGATAGCTGCAGTGAACAGCGTGCCAATGGATTGCTCGGCAATAATGCCGAAAACAATCAGGGCGCCGGAGGGCGGGATGGTCTGCCCCAGGGTACCGCCGGCTGCCACAGTGCCGGTCGCCAGGTAATCGGCATAGCCCCGACGACGCATTTCAGGCACAGCAACCATGCCAATGGTTGCCGTGGTCGCGAGACTGGAACCATTTATAGCGCCAAAAGACGCACAGCCACCAATGGATGCCATAGCCAGTCCACCCCGACGATGGCCGAACAGCTTAGCGGCTGCATCAAAAAAATCGCGGCTGGCGTTAGCCGAAAAAGTAAGGTGAGCCATCAGCATAAAAAGGGGCAAGGTACCCAGTTCATATCGCGCCATGGTTTCAAACAGAACTACCGCTGACTTGATCAGTGCAGGCTCTAGCCCAAGAACGAAAGTCAGGCCGACAAATCCCACCAATCCGAGTGCTATGCCGATGGGCACTCCAAGGATCAGCATAACCAGGAGGACGGCGACCCCAATCATCCCCAGCTCAGGCGAAGCCATCATTGCTTTGCTCTCTTTATTAACTGATGCATCAACAATCCAATAACTGCCAGGCAAGAGAAAATCGTCAATATTCTTAGTGGTTCCAGGGGCAGCAACAGAATCTCGGTTTCCTCATGCTGACCAATCATGTCGACAAACACCCAGACCGACCCACCCAGAAGAGCTGCAAAAAACACAATTGAAAGCAGATAACTCATAGCCAGCAAGAGCGTATACTTACGAGGGCTTACGTTGTCCAGTAATAGCCGGACCCGCGCATGACATCCCAGCAGCGTGGCAACAACTAACGCCGATGCGGCTGCAACCAGGGCTGCAAACTGAACGAGCTCAATCGAGCCGAGTACCGGTAAACTCAGGTGTCGCCCTATTACGGCAAAGCTATCAACCAGGGTTGCCAGAAGCAGCGCTCCCCCACCCAGGACGACCAGCCATTTCGGCGCATGTTCGTACGATGGATTTCTCATGAGATATTCCAAACTTGTTGTATTTTTTCGAAGGTTAACGGGGACAAGCCGGCTTCTGTGGTGATCTTGCCGAGGTATTCAACCACCTTGACCTCCTGCTCACCCGCAGCAAGAACTGGCCTTCCCGGCGGCTCGACAAAAACAGGCACCACGCCCGCCTCCAAACTGCCATCCTCGTGCCAGTGAACCGACCCCAAAAAAGCACTAACCGCTTCAGGGTGAAAGGGCGCCAAGTCGTACGCTGGATCAGGCTCAAAACCAAAAAGCTTTTTCCTTCTTTCTGCCCAAGCCGCGCGATCAGGGTGATCCTGATTGGGACTTAACGCCCGGGTGACCACGCAGCCGTTACCCAGGCCATGGAATATCGGTTTACCCCGATAAATTTCGATGCCCTTCACGATGTGGGCATGGTGTCCAACCACAATGTCCGCGCCAAAATCCACCGCAGCCTGTGCCAGCGGTCTTTCGTAGGATGCCAGCCGGGCTCGGGTATGCAGAATGCCCTTGTGCAGGGCCACCACGACCAGATCGGCCCCTTTCCTCGCGGCATTAACATCTTCCTGAAGCTGCTGCAGCGCTTCGTCTGTTATCCGCAAATTTTCCTTTGCCGGTGTAACCGGCGCCCCATCTTCGGATGGCAGAGGCAAATAGGAGCATCCCGCCCTGGTTGCAGTTGCCCAGGACTGCTCTGGTCCAACACAGTTATAACTCAAAAGCGATATTCGACGACCGGCGACCTCTATTACCGCCGGACACCTAGCTTCGCCGAGAGTAGCCCCTGCCCCGCAGGTGCGGATATCAAGCTCATGTAGGCGTCCCAGGGTTTGCTGAATACCCTGTAGCCCCCCATCAGCAATGTGGTTACCTGCCAGGGTCAGCGCATCGAACCCTGCCGATTTCAGCGCATTCAGATTCTCCAGCGGAGCGCCCGGAGCAGGCACGTCACCTTCCATCTGCTCAGAAAAATCGCCGTGCGGCACTTCCAGATGCCCAATGGAACAGTCGGCTCGACGGATTGCCGGCGCAATGCCCGCCAGCCAATGCGGCGCGTCCGGTTCATCCAGGATCAAATCGCCGCTGAACAGCAGCTGCAGGGGCATAGCTGGTCCGGACTCGGTAGGGTTGGATCCTTGCCTCACAACTCAACCACCAGTTCGACACGCCGATTTCGCCAATCGGCAACCCCATCGCCGGACAGTGGTTGGTCTACCCATCGCAGGGTAATTTCAGCGGTCAGCCCCAAACCCTGCAGAATGTCCTGCATCTTTTCACCGCGCTGTTGAGCTATGCTCGTGCGTTCGGTCACCCTGTCCCCACTGGAAAGTAAGGTTTCACCCTGATAGCTGACAATGCTGATCGGAGCCCGTGCGGCATTGGCGTATTGCACCAGCTTTACCACCTCCAGCATGTCGGGACCCGACCCCCGGTCACTATTGAAGGGGAAATAGATAATCAATCGCTGGGGCTGAAAGGGTGCCGCAGGCGGCTCCGGGGGAGGAGTTTCCGGGTTGGCAGGCTGCACAGACAGGCTCGGATCCTGTTCGGCTCGCCGCGCCAACTCCAATGCTTCCTTTCGCTGCTGCGGCGTTCCACTGTTGAAAATACCACCTGCCTGTCCAACTACACTGCCATCAAAGGGCAATATCTGATTACAGTTAGAATCCAGTTCAGCCAACACGGAAACTCGCCCCTGTAACGGCAATGCCCCGCATTGGAGCGCACCTTCAACTATCTGAGCCTCCACCAGCACCTGATGTCCCAGTTCAGGCTTGCCCCAGTCTGGCGGATTGTTCAACACATATCTGACGCCCTGGTATTCGGCGAGAAAACAGACATCTGTATCGGGGCCCGTGCTTCGAGCGATAGGGCAGGCGGTGAAAGCCAGATGGGTTCCCGGAGCATGCTCACTCCTGTCTTGAGCGCTTATCGAAAAGACGACGGAGAATATAACTATGTACGGCAGCAGTCGCATCATAGCGTTCTCATAAAGTTCACCAGATCCTGCTTCTCCTGCTCGGTATAGCCGATATTGAAGCGCCGGTCATAAAAATCCACCAGCTCACGTAAATTCGCAGCTGATCCGTTGACGAAGTAGGGTGCACGCGCAGCCAGGCCTCGCAATTGCTGGGTCATGGTCGCACCGACGTCCCGGCACTTGCCCGTGATCAGGGCGCGCCCGGGATCGTTGGTATGAATGGTTCGGCCGAGATAGGACTGCGGCACAGCATCTGCATCACAGGTGACCTTAAACAGAGGCAGATCAGATCTGTTATTCGCCCAGGGGAAATTGTTCAAGCCCAAATCCATAAAACCCGGCGCCAGATCCATACCCATCAGCAGGGTGTTGTGGCAACCGGAACCACAGGATCGATTGAATGGGTTACCCAGCCCCTTGTCGTTATAGGCACCGACGTCGGATATCAGGAAGCGTCGCGCGTAGAACACCTCGGCACCGCGAGCGGCCGATTCACGGAACTCGCGTTGCTGGCGCTGGCCATCCGTTTCCTCCTCGGCAATTGGCAGATTCAGCCACATGGCGAAACTGCCGAAAATTTTGTTGATCGGGTTGTTGCCCAACCGTGCGGGCGCTCCGTCGCGCAGCGCCTGAGGTCCGATACCCGGTGGCATATCCTCACCCACCAGTGTGCCGCCCTGATTGTCATAAACCTGAGCGACATATATCTGATTTTCGAAGTCGGTAATCTGCTGCAGTTCGGGCTCTGTAAGCTCACCGCTGATCTGAAGATGAGTCCTGGCAGCGTCACGGGCCTGATTGCGCAGACTGATACCCCTACCATCTGACATCAGCTGCATACTGACAAATTCACCCGTCTCAGGATCCTTGGGCAACAGACTTTTATCGTTATAGAAAAATGCCTCGTGCGGGGGAACGCCATGGGGTAACTCGGTGAGGTATTTGATATTAGCGACGGGGCGCGGTCGTCGATAAACCGAAATGGTTGGATTTTCGCTTTCCAACCCGTACTGCGGATTCGTATTGCAACCAGTCGGGTCGCTCACCACCTCAATGCTGAATTCAACGTCCATGGCAGAGCCATCGAGGTTTTTTGGGGGCCAGGGTAGAAATATACGAAACAGACCCTTCTCAAGTAACAGCGAGTGCGAAGACGCATCCTGCTGGGGAAGATTGGGACAATTCGCACCGTCTATCGCCGCAAAGAGCGGATCATCCGCTCCATGCAGCTCCCAACGCCTCTGAATACTGTCAACCGAAAGACCCATGCCATTAGACGGCTGGTGGCAAGTCACGCATGCCCTGCCATTGCTACCGAGCGGAGTAAAGAACGCGTGCCCCGCGGTCGGTATCGCGCCCGTAGCGTTCAGCACCTCCAACTGGCCGGTTGAATTTTCATATCGGGACTGAGGCAACAAGGTGCCCGCCTGTTCGGGCGACCACCAGGACTCATCGCCGCTATAGAGCGGCTGAGCCAGCGCCAGTGCTGGCCCAAGAAGTAAACTTCCGCTAGCCTTTGAGACTAGACTTATTTTTCGCATTACGGCATCCACCCCTCTCAGATGAGGCAAAATCAAACTATAGCCCGAAGTCTAAGACCTAGAAAATGCAATATATTACGCAAAACCAGCCCCATCTAGCTGAGGCTTTTATTAATCTATATGCTGAAGCAGGTGCTAACTATATCAATTTATGCACTATAATGCATGCTGATATTTCTTGCTTAGGAATCGTAAATGGCGTTTGACGCCATTCTGTTGAGGCCCCATCCAACTTATCAATCACGCTCCTTCGCGCTAGCCTTAGGGTACGCGACTCTGTCGTCGCCAGCGTTCTAATCTCCGCAACTATTCTCCATTCCACAAACAGAAAGTGCCGTTGGAGATTTTTGACCAGTCTCGGCTGGAATTTTTGTCTCCATTACGGAATCAGAGAACTACAGAAACGAAAAAGCCCGCTTGTCGCGGGCCTTTCGGGGCATTTTTGGAGAAATCAAAAAGCTCTCTGTCTAATGCCAGACTGTTTGGCGGTGGTTCCAGTCTGCCTAGAACTAGTCTCAGGCTAAAATTCCCTGTTGCTTGGGAAGATACAGGGAAAATTCAGCATCTGTCGTTTGAGGTGAGCGGTGCCACAGAATTTTCGGATAACTTGTCCACGTTTCCCTAATGCAAGAACAGGGAATCTCAGCAGATGTGTGAAGCGCCTGCGGGACTTCCATCTCGACTTCAACCTGCGATGTGAATATGCTTTTGGCACCTAAATTTGGGAATGGGCAGAGACAAAAATGAAATCCAGTCATTTTTTTGCGAAGACCGCTCAACCGGAGCGGCGCAGTGCCCTCGGGGCGGTGTCATATGGAGCGATTTTAACGGTCACCACACTGATATTGACGGCTTGCTTCGGCGATCCCTCGTCGGAAGTAAGCGGAGTAGGCGCTGCTGGCCAAATCACCGGATGTAACGACACGATCAGGACCGCCTTTCATCCAGCCACTGAAGCGACGACCCATCATCCCGTCGCCGAAACAACGGTCACGCTGGTCAGGGAATTCAAAAAGGGCGAGGTGGTGACGCTGACACCCGACGCCCCGGCCGAACGTGGCGGACTGCCTACGCCCATTGCGGACAATGATGTTTGTGTGGTGAAGCTCTTGATTGGTCCGGGTCATCCAGGCCCTGCCGATGCTCCGTCGACCTCGGCCGGCATCGGTATCGAAATCTGGCTCCCCGCGCCTGAGAACTGGAATGGTCGCGTACATGCGCTTGGCGGCGGCGGCTGCTCTCGCGAGAGCGACAATGTCGTCAACCTCACCAAATTGGCTGGTGTGCGTTCATCGACTGCCGGCTATTCACCTGCAGGCATCGCGACCGGAGAGGGAGCCGTTTCGGCCATGACAGATACTGGCCACACCGTCGGTGATTGTTCTTTTGCCATGAACCCCGACGGTTCAATCAATACGCCGGGCATGGAGGATTTTGCCACGCGCGCGATCCATGAAGAGATATTAAAGGCCAAGGCCTTGGCGGAAGCCTATTACGGCTCTGCGCCGCGCTACACCTACTTTGACGGCTTCTCGACTGGTGGCCGTCAGGCGATGATGTTGGCTCAGTCCTTCCCGGATGACCTGGATGGCATCCTGGGTGGCGCGCCGGCCATGAACTCGAATATTTTCAGTGTTGCCGCTGTTTATCCTACGATTGTGTATGAGCGTGATCTAGGTGGCGTGGCCCTGACAGGGGGTCAGCGCACCCTAATGGGTAACGCGGCAATCAATGCCTGCGATGTCGTGGGCGGCGTGCATTCCGGGTACATACTGGATCCGTCGACCTGCATCTATGATCCGACTCAGGACCCCGCCGTCCTCTGCGTGGCGGACGGCGGCACTAACAGCACAGCTGATTGCGTCACGCCGCTGCAGGCGCAGGCCCAGAACAAAATTTGGTACGGGATGACGGCTGACGGCAGTGTGCCGTCGCCCGCAGTCGACAATGGCTGGTCTTTTCCCTTGCAGCCTGGTCAATATTGGTGGGGCCATTCGCGCGGCTCCAATGACGGCACGGCCGGCGGCAGTCCGTTCGGTGTGCAGTCGGACAAACTCGCCCTGCTGACGGGCGACCCGAGCCTTGCCGGGACGTCCTTTCTCAACGCCACCGGTAATGGCGAGGAAGGATACAGGCAGCTGAGCTATGCGGAACTGGCCGAAATAGCGGAGCTGGTCGAAGTCATGGAGCCGCAATTAGCTTACGCCGAAACGAATAACACCGATCTCACGGCTTTGCAAAACTCCGGCACCAAGGTCATCCACTATCACGGTCTTGCGGATAATTTAATTACGGCACAGGGGTCCATCGATTATTACCGCCGGGCGGCGGAGCAGATGGGCGGCGTTGAATCCTTGCAAAATTATTATCGCTTCTATTTGGTGCCCAGCATGAGTCATGGCTTTGGCAACGGCTCTACCAACCGTGAGGCGAACCCTCCGCTGCCAACGCACGATCAACTCTACGAGGCCCTCACAAATTGGGTCGAGAATGGGATCGCACCGGGAAGAATGGATGTCTTCAGCGAGGTGACTGAAACCTCCCCTACGGCTAAGTCGGCCCCCATCTGCCTATACCCGCAGAAGGCAACCTATAGCAGCGGAGACCCGAACCTGGCATCCAGCTATAGCTGCTCATAAGAAATGACCGCTTGCCGGCTCCGGGACATCGACCGTAATCGAGTCTGCGTCGTCGTCCGTCCGAACCAATACCTGGCGTACGTGCCGCCAAGGCGCGCGCTTGACCAATTAATGGCCTTTTCCATCAACCCAAGCGTCTGAGTTATTCGGTCTGCAATGAGAAACCAATGACCAGCAACAGCCCGAAGCGCACGGGCGGTAGCAGCCTCGAGCGCATGCTCGCGATTCTCGGATTGTTCACCGAGGATCAGCTCGAATGGACCTCAGACGAAATGATCGAGCGACTGGGTTATGCCCGCCCGACCCTGTACCGGTATCTGAAAATACTCGGAGAAGCCGGCCTGCTCTCCTCGCTGCCACCCGGTCGTTTCACCGTCGGCCCCATGGTGGTGGAACTGGACTACATCCTGCGCATGTCCGATCCACTGTTGCTGGCCGGCACCGACGCCATCGACCGGCTGGCCAGCAATTTCTCCTGCACCGCCATGCTGCTGCGCTGGTATCAGAACAGAATTCTCTGTGTCTATTCCAAGTGTTCGATGAAGCAGCCGCTGAGCAGCTACCCCCGTGGCCGGCCAATGCAGTTGGGACGCGGCGCTATCGGCCGTTCAATCATCGCCAACCTTCCGCAACGGCAATCGCTGCCATTGATCAAGCAATACCTGCAGGATCTTCGCGATGTCGGTTTCGGCGACACCATCGAGGACGTTTACGTCGGGCTGCGCCAGATTCGAAAACAAGGGGTATGCGTTGCCCATGGCGAGGTCACCCCAGGCGTGGTAGGCACCGCGGCGCCAGTGTTCGACGCTGGCGCCTGGCCGATTGGTTCGGTTTGCGTGACGGTCAGTGCCAGCGAAACTCCGAACTCCGTGCTTGACGACGTCGTTGCGCAGGTACGTGACACGGCTGCAAGCATCAGCGAGGCTCTGCGCGCGGCGCCGCGACGCCATTCGGTCAGTTAGGGAACCCGAGCACGCGACGCAATACCGTCTGCGGATCGGCGTCGCCACCATCGCCCGTCCAAGGGACGAAGTGATCCGGCCGCACCAGTATCAGCGGCACTTGGTAATCGGCTGCCGCCGAATCAGCCGCCGCCCGCACCACCCGCAGATCGATGCCCAGCGCATCGGCAGCATGGCGGAAAGCCGCAACCGCCGGCTCATTGTCGCCCACCGAAATCAGGGTAAAGTTCGCACCGATCTGATCGTAGATATTGCCGCCGTCGCCGGGATCGCGGGGCGCCAGATGGAAGCCGGCACGGGCACGGAATTCATGCGGAGCCCGGGCGTCCGCGGCACCGTTGTCGTCACCCCAGACCACTGGCGAGCCCCGATAGTTGGGCTGAAACATGTCCACTTCGGAGACTGCGCGGGAGCTTCGTGCTGCCCATTCCTTCTCGAACGCCTGCCGATCCTTGTGCGGCGAATAGGCGGCCAGAAAATCGCGGTCATCTTCGATGGATTTCTCAATAAAATCTTTGGCAGTGGACCAGAACACCGGCCGGCGTTCGGCACTGTAGCTGTCCAAAAGCGCCTCGCCAGCTTGGCCGTCAAGCACCGCCGCCAGCTTCCAGGCTAGATTGCGGGCGTCCTCGAAGCCGGAGTTGATACCGTATCCACCATAGGGTGGATGGTTATGGGCGGCATCGCCCGCAATGAACACGCGACCGGCCCGGTAGGTATCGGCAATCCCCACGCGACAATCCCATAGGCCACGGTGCTCAATGGTCATATCGATGTCCTCGCCCACGGCCCAATTGACGTAGGCGTGAAAGTCGAAATGGTCCGGGTCGGCACCCTTGGGCAGCGGAGCGTGGAAAAAGAATGTGTCCGCCAGTTCGTCACGACCGAAAAACAGCCAGTAGCCTTTCAGATCAGGATGCAGAACGTTGTAAAAGTATTTGCCGGGGTAACGTTCGAGCAGTTCGTTGAGTCGCCGGGAGTGAAACACCAACAGTACCATCAGCCGATCATGGTCGAAGATCGTGCGCGTAATGCCCGCAGATTCACGTGTTATCGATCGGGCACCGTCGGCACCCACCAGGTATTGCGCGGTGAAACCACGCCGTTCTCCGGTCTTTCGTTCGAAAGCCTGCACAGTCACCGAGTCAACTTCCTGTTCCACCTGGTCCACTTCCCAGCCGACCCGGATATCGATGCCCTTTAGTTGCGCGGCACGCTCACGTAAAACCTCCTCCGTCGCGTATTGCGGCATACGCTCGTTGGTGGTGGCGTAATAGTCGCCTACCAGAGCACGCTGTAACCAATCGTAGTGATACTCGCCCATAAGCGTTTCATAAGCTGTCATGCCGCCAATGCCGAACTCACGCGGCTTTTTGTGTCGGGCCCGCAATGCCTCTTCGGCATGCCAAGCCCGGAAATGTTCCATGCTGCGCTGGGTCATGTTCTGCCCCTTAGGCACTGGTTGGGGCGTGACGTATTTCTCTATCACCAGCACGCTGATACCGCGCTGGGCCAGATCGATAGCTAATCCGAAACCCACCGGACCGCCGCCGACGACAGCGACCTGATAATCGTATTTTTTCATCTTCTATTACCCTAATTTCAGTGTTTCGGATGCCATTGAACGGGCACAGGTGTCAAAGCATGCTGGAAGAATCCGGACCACCGGCCGGCTTTCCCGAATCCGACACTCTGCCAGCGCCGGGGCGCCACACCACAGCGAGCCCCACCAGAATAGCAACCGCGTTGGCTGCATAGCCGATGCCAACCAGCAGGTGAGCAGGCAGAATCGCCACAGCCGCCACCGCGATTAACACCGCCCGTTCCCACCACAACAGAGGGCGGCGCAGATAGCCATAGAAGGCGCCAGTCAAGAACCAGACGCCAGCCAAGGAGCCTATCGCCACGTGCACAAAATCGGGCCAGGTCCCAACCATTACCAGTGCCGGGTCGATCACCATGAGGAAGGGGATCAGATAGGCAACCCAGCCCATGCGCACCGCGGCCAGTCCGGTTTCCATGGCACCGGCTCCAGTCATGGCAGCGGCGGTGAAACTGGCCAGCGCCACTGGCGGCGTGATCATCGACAACATACCAAAATAAAGCAGGAACATGTGCGCAGCGATCGGCGCAACACCTGCAGCTACCATCGCCGGGCCAATCAAGCTGGCGAGCAGCACGTAGACTCCCACCGTGGGCATGCCCATGCCCAGCACGATGCTCACTAAAGCCGCTACGATCAGCAGCAAAAAGAGACTCCCTTGGGCCATATTCACCAGCGCCAGCGTCAGTGAAAAGCTCAGCCCGGAAATATTCAGTACGCCGATAACGATGCCGGCGGCGGCAGAAACAATGACGATCTCCACCATTGCCGTGCCAGTTTCCGGCAACGCCCGGAACAGGTCGCGAATCCCACTATGCTTACCACGGTAGGGCAGCCTCAGGGCCAGTAGCGCGAGCAGGGCGGCGGCGGCACAGGCGGCCAGTTCCGGCCGCCAGTTAAGGCCAAACAGCGCGTAGATAAGCACCGCGAAGGGCGCCACAAACTGCCAGCCGTCGCGCAAAACCTCACCGACTCGACGAACCTGCACGTCCGGCGGCATGCGCAGATCGTATTTAGCAGCGTGGTTGTGCACGTAGAAATAAATCGCCAGGTAATACAACGCCGCCGGCATAATCGCCGCCAACACCACAGTGCCATAGGAAATCTGCAGAAACTGGGGTATCAGGAAAGCGGCCGCGCCCATGATTGGAGGCGCCAATTGCCCCCCGGTGGAGGCAAGCGCCTCCACCGCGCCAGCCATCTTCGCCGGGTAGCCGGCTCGCCGCATCATCGGCAAGGTAACTGTGCCGGAGGCGGCCACGTTGGCCACCGCACTGCCGGACACACTGCCGAACAGCAACGATGTCACTACAGCGATCTTCGCCGCGCCGCCCAGCCTGTTACCCACCAACGCCAGGGCCAGATCGTTAAAAAATTCACTGCCGCCGGATCGCAGCAACAACTGCCCAAGTAATATGAAGGAAAACACCGTTACCGAGGTAACCATCAATGGCAGACCGAGCAGACCATTGGTATCCATGACCACGTAAATCGCCAGCCGATCCCACAGGATTTGCCGACTCATACCGAAAGGCAACAGGTGTCCGAACAAGCCATAGAGCACAAATAGCGTTACCACCCCGGCGAGTCCCCAGCCGGTCAGACGTCGTACCGCCTCGATGGTCAGCAACCCCAGCACCAGACTGATCAGCAAACCATCCAGAGGCTTGTACACCAGTTCGTTGACCAGGGCCGGATAGCGCACCATCACATAGAGCGCGCATCCCAATCCCAGCATCGCCAGTAATAGGTTGAACGTTATTCTCCAAGGCCCGCTACCGGCGGTGAGCAGATACGCCAGCGCCAGCGATACCCCGAACACCAGGGCCAGATATTGTTCGGTGAACAGCCCCCAGCCCATTATTGAGGGTATATCCAACGCATACGCAATGGCGACCAGCGTAATCAGGCCAGCTAGAATCGTAATCAGGGCACGCAGCCACTGGGGCCGCGATTTGGAGTTTGCAGTTGCCATCATCCGACCATTAAGGGGTTTGTCCCATCGCTTGCATCGCGGCGGGGAGATAGGGAACGCCAATGTCGACGTACAGGGTGGTCGGGGTCGAAATCCTGGAAAGTCGCAAAGGAAGAAACCAGGCCGGGTTTGTTGGTGCACAGGATGTCAATCACCTTGCTGATGGTTGCATCCGGCACCTGTCTGCTGGCTACCAGCAGATAGTCGTAGGCCATCATCGGAATTGGCGTGTCGATACCGGCCAGGTTAGGTGCCGGCAGGGCCGTCATCACATAGACCTCGGGAACCACTTCCTTCATGCGTGCTAGGGCGGCGGAAGTGTCCGGCAGGGGCAGGATACGCAGGCCACCGACCGAGGCATCTATCTCGGACACCTTTCCGGAATCGAGCGCGAAAAAGGCCGCGTCGGCGCGTCCGGAGACAAACTCATCGGCGCCGCGCAAAACATTGGGGACCATCACCGGTTTGATATCCGGAGACAACCCACCGGCAGCGAGAAGGCCGTCCACCAAGCGCTGGATAGTGACCTGACTAGTAAATCCGTAGGTGAGGGTGCGGCCCTTGAGATCAGTGAGGGTTTCTATTCCGCTGCCAGCACGCACGAAGACGCCGACGCGTAACGGGAACAGCCGCACCACCGGACCGATATCGGTCAGCGCACGGCCCTTGAAATCACCGTTACCACGCACCGCGTCGCCCACTTCAAGGGCATTGGCGATGCCCATATCCAGCTCGCCCATTTGAATCAGCGGCAAATAGGAACTGGTGCCGGAACGGGGTTTCACCAGCGCCGGCAACCTGTTATCAGAGAGCACCTTGGCAAGGTCACTGCCCATTGAGTAAGCGCTGGTGCCCTGCCCCATGGTGCCGATGCCTAATTGCTGCGCATTCGCCACCTGGACGGCACAAAACAGCATCATACCCACGATAATGGTTGTGATTTTCATAGGTTCTTCTCTGTGTTAGAGAGCGTCGGATTTGTTATTAAATCTCACAATGCGAGAATAATTATAATCTCAAGAAAATGAAAGGCGACGGAGGGAATTAATTTTGATCAGTTAGTAAATCTGGAAAAAGAACCCTTGCCTCTTTCCTGAGTGAGTTCTCGTTTCAGTATGCGGAAGGGCCACGCCTGCCGGCGATTCGGCGGGGTGCTTTATATCCACGCTCAGCAGGCCCTCAGAGTGCGCACTTAAACTGATCCAGCGACTCCGGATTGGCAAGCGCTTCTATATTCTTGACTGGCTGGTTGTGGATGATTTGCTTGATAGCCAACTCAACAATTTTTCCAGATCTGGTTTTGGGAATATCGGCAACCTGGAAGATTTTTGCCGGCACGTGCCTGGGAGAACACCCGGTCCGAATTGAAGCTTTTATCTGATCAGACAATTGCTGATCCAGCCTAAAACCTTCCTTAAGCTTGACAAACAGCAGTACGCGCTCATCGCCAGCAATTTGCTGCCCTACAGCGGCCGATTCGAGAATCTCGGGAATGGTTTCAACCTGGCGGTAGATTTCCGCCGTACCGATTCTCACCCCAGCTGGATTGAGAGTGGTGTCCGAACGCCCGTGAAACACCATGCCCCCATGCTCAGTCAGAGATACAAAGTCGCCGTGGTGCCAGACGTTATTAAATCGGGAGAAATAGGCGTCGTGGTAGCGCTCGCCGGAGTCGTCCCCCCAAAAACCCCAGGGCTGACTGGGGAAGCTGCTGCAGCAGACCAGTTCGCCCTGCGCTCCCATCGGACACTGTCCATTTTCGTCCCACACCTGAACGTCCATGCCCAAGCCGATGCACTGGCACTCGCCACGGTAGACCGGCAGGGTAGGGTTACCCAGAGTGAAGCAGGAAATAATGTCCGTACCACCAGCAATCGAAGCAAGACATAGATCCTCCTTGATTTCCCGGTAAACAAAATCAAAACTTTCCGGTGGCAATACCGACCCGGTTGAGCAAAGCGTCTTCAGCGCGCTGAGATTGAACAGACGCCGCGGCGATACTTCCTGTTTCTCCAACTGACGTAGATAGCTTGCCGAGGTTCCGAACAGGCCGACTCCTTCCTGTTCAGCATATTCGAACAGCACCTCATTGGTCGGATAAAAAGGCGACTCATCATAGAGTATCAGGGTAGCGCCGGAAGCCAGCGCACTGACCAGCCAATTCCACATCATCCAGCCGCAGGTGGTATAGAAAAATACGCGGTCTGCGGGCTGAATATCACAATGGAGTTGGTGTTCCTTCAGGTGCTGCAACAACACCCCTCCGACCCGATGAACAATGCATTTTGGCTTACCCGTCGTTCCGGAGGAATAAAGGATATAGAGCGGATCGTTGAAACCCATAGGCTCAAACTCAATGGGCTGGCCCGAATAGCGCTGAAAAATCCCCGCCCAGGTATCACAGTGTTCTCTCAGTTGCGCGGGTACTGAATCACTATAGTGTTGAATCAGAATCAAGCGGCAAATTGAGGGAATCTCATTCAGCACCGCCTCTATCTTTGTCCGCAGTTCGAAGCGCTTTCCCCCATAGCGGTATTCGTCTATTGAAAGTAGGATTGACGGGCGAGTCTGGGCGAAGCGTTCCAAAATGCCAGCCTCACCAAAATCCGGAGAGACCGAGGTCCAAATACCGCCCAACGACGATGTAGCCAGCATCACCACCACAGCCTCCGGGCAGTTAGAGGTGATAGCGGCAACGCGATCTCCCTTGCCTACACCCAGATTGCGCAAATGTTGGGCCACGCGGGAGACCTGATCGTGCAGCTCATCCCAACTGATTTCAATGCGCAGCAGTTGACCCGTGCGTGCAATGATGGCCGGGGTATCGCCTGAGGTGCGCAACAGGTTTTCCGCGAAGTTGAGCCGGGCGTCGGGGAACCAAGCGGCCTCCTCCATTACATCTTTCTGGATGACAACCCGGTCGCCGCGTTGACCGATGACACCACAAAAGTCCCATAGCGCTGGCCAAAAATCCTGGTTATTGGCAACGGACCATTTGTGCAATTCCTGATAGGAGGCAAATTCCAGCCCAAAATCTGACTCTAGCTGCCGCTTGAAGCGACTCAGTATCGAATCCTGAACACGCTTGTTGGCAGGCACCCACTGCGGTCTATTCATCAGTTATCGGTACACGAACGCTAGTAGAATCAGGTTGATTTTCCGGGGCAGCATCAATAAAAGCCTTTGATTTATTGCAGGCTGCATCAATACGTACCAGTGTTGGAAACGCTGAAAGATCTACATTAAAACGACGCGCATTGTACATCTGCGCGACCAGAGCGATATCCGCCATAGTAGGTTCATTGCCAAAACAAAACTTACCGGCCTCAGGTGAATCGCTGAGTATTTTTTCAATCGCTGAAAACCCTTCAGTTATCCAGTGACGATACCACTGGTCTCTGGATGGTTTTTCAACACCCATCTCACCGCCAAGATACTGCAGCACTCTAAGGTTATTGATCGGATGAATGTCACAAGCAATGGCTTGAGCGACAGATCGAACCTTCGCCTTATGAATTGGGTCGCCTGGCAAAATCGAAGGATGCGGGTAAACTTCTTCAAGATATTCAAGAATTGCCAGGGACTGGGTTAAAACCTGACCATCAGTAACCAATGCAGGCACTAATTTCTGTGGATTGATTTGCGCATACTCAGAATTCTTCTGCTCTCCACCATTCGCAATCAAGTTTACGATTTTTACATCGTAAGCTATGTTCTTGAGATTAAGTGCGATACGAACCCGATATGCAGCAGTAGATCGCCAGTAGGCGTACAAAAAAATTTTGGAGTTCAACATTTCGGCCCACAATATTTAGACACATAGAAAGCCCTTACGAGAGGGGCTAAACTGAGGCATTAAAAAACTAATTGGTTACTTAGCTGGCAGGACACGAGCGGTCACTTCACCAAATCCAATAGGCACAGCACCTGAGCGCTGGCAATAGGCTCGCATGATGACCTCGTCACCATCTTCTATGAATGCGCGCACCTCGCCATTCTTCAAAGTAATGGGTTCCTTGCCTCCTCTGGATAGCTCAAGAAGCGATCCAGCCTGCTCACGCGTTGGCCCTGATTGCGTTCCACTCCCAAAGAAATCTCCCGGTCGAAGATTACACCCATTAACTGTGTGATGAGCAACCATCTGGCCAACTGTCCAGTAAGAGTACTTGAAGTTTGTTTCACACACTTTATGTGCTTCCAATCCAGCAGAACGCATCTGCTCGGTTTTCAGGTACACCTCCAAAGCCATATCGAACGCACCATGGGCGCTGTTGGTTTCAGAATCCAGGTATGCAAGAGGTTTCGGGTCGGCTAAATCACGTGTCCACTCCACGCGATAGGGAGCTAGCGCCTCCAGAGTAACAATCCAGGGCGACACGGTAGAGGCAAAATTTTTGGCCAGGAAAGGGCCCAACGGCTGATATTCCCAAGCCTGAATATCGCGTGCGGACCAATCGTTCAGAAGACACAAACCAAATACATGCTGATCCGCCTCATCCAGATCAATCGGCTCACCAAGTTCATTCCCGGAGCCAATGTATATTCCCACTTCGAGCTCATAATCCAGCTTTTGGGAGGGCGCTAGTACAGGCTGACCCGCGTCTGGCGCTTTAATTTGCCCTGATGGACGATGGAAAGACTGCCCTGATACGCCAATGGAAGAAGACCGGCCGTGATACCCAATAGGTACCCACTTATAGTTAGGAAGCAAGGGATTATCAGGTCGAAAAAGTGCCCCAACACTCGTCGCATGGAACACAGAAGTATAGAAATCGGTATAGTCGCCAATCCTGCAAGGTAGCGAATATTCAACATCGGCAAGAGGAACAAGGCACTTAGTCAACACCGCCTGTTCTGCAGCGCCAGTGCGTAATGCGCGAGACAGTGCCAAGCGTAACGCGGACCAGATTTCCAGCCCCATCGCCATAAAACGGTTGAAGCTCGTCTCAGAGCAGGCTGACAGTGCTTCACCTACCTGTCCGGAAAACAGTCCGGCATCACTCAATGCAGCGAGATCAACGACCTGATCGCCGATAGCAACCCCACCACGAAAAGCCTCAGCGCTTCCCTTACGCCTAAACTCTGCGAAGGGTAAATTCTGAATGGGGAAATCTGTTTTAGCATCATTGGCCGAACTAACCCAACTAGTCAATTCGATATCATGGGTTTCGTTCAAGCTAACCATCTTTTAAAACGCTTTTGCAGTTAATGAATAACAAACAGGGTACTGAACTACCATATCCCTGTTTATCAGATTAGTTAAGGAATTCTGTCTCATGCAGCCAGGCAGCGTGCTTGGGGGCTCGCTTGGTCTGTGACCACTCTTCTAACATAGCAGGCGCAACTTCTTTAAGTGTCTTCATTTGATCGGGCGTCCCTGAGCGATAGGTCAATTCAAGGCGATGTCCATTCGGGTCAAAGAAATAGATTGAATGGATGATTCCATGATTGGTTACGCCCAAAACATCCAACCCCTTCGCTTCCAATTCGGCCTTCGCAGCAAGCAATGCCTCACGGTCTTCCACTTCGAATGCGATATGCTGAACCCATACAGGCGTATTTTCATCGCGCCCCATCTCCGGCGAATTCGGCAACTCGAAGAACGCAAGTATATTGCCCATTCCCGCATCCAGAAAAAGATGGATATAAGGATCCGGCTCCTTCGTAGAAGGCACCTGGTCTTCTGCAATAGCGACAAGAAAATCCATATTCAGCATTTCCTTGTAGAACTGGACGGTCTCTTTCGCGTCCTTACAACGATAGGCTACATGATGAATCTGTTTGATATTAATCATTAGCAACTCCGATCTTGGTGTTTATATACAGCGCCAACCTTTCGACCATATCCACGACCTAGCGTGCCAAATGTGACGCGGATACTCAGTCCTGTTTCGAAATAGTTGTCAGATGGCCGGTCTATGGCAAGGATGTAATTCTACCGGCATAAACTTGGAAAGTCAGACAGGGTGCCAAAGCGATCTAACCGGTTGTTTATTGGCTCGCTGCCGAGTGCCAATCGCCCGCAACATCATGAACCTGTACACATTGCGTAACAAACCGGCTACGAACGCATGCCCTGTCAAGGATACATTTCAAAATACGATTGATACATTTCAAAATACGATTGCACGGTGTATAAATCGTCAGTTAAGCTCAAATCTCTTAGGGGGGTAGAAAGGTTGGCGTGCCCTGTCGAATGAGCCCGCCATAGAGTCCCACCTGACCGCGATACACCAACATTGACAAATTCCGCGTACAAAATTCTTGACGCAACTTACCTGAGATTTCAGCTATTAAAATCATCATTGCCGGGGTTGGTATCGGTGGGCTGACCGCCGCGCTGGCACTTCTGAGAAAGGGCTTTGAAGTTACACTCTGTGACCAAGCCGAGGCTTTTGCTCCCATCGGAGCGGGTATCCAAATTGGTCCTAATGCGAGCCAAGTGCTGCTAGCTTTAGGTCTGGAACAAGCATTGGCTCCTGTCGTTTGCGAAGCCGCCAAGAAAGAGGTCCGCCTCTGGAATACCGGCGAGAGCTGGCCGCTTTTCGATCTTGGTGCAGACTGCAGAAAGCGGTTCGGCGCACCTTATTGGACCGTACACCGTGGCGAGCTACACCAGGTTCTTGCAGAGGCAGTTGAAGCTCGGTCTCCGGGAGCGCTCCAGCTTGGTCATGCTGTCAAAGGCGCCAGCCAGTCGAGCGATGGCGTCATCCTTCACACTTCCAAGGGTGATGTGAAGGGCGATGTGGTCATCGCCGCCGACGGGGTCCACTCTTCCCTGCGCGATGTGCTTTTCCAGTCACCGAAAGCCCGATTTACCGGTCTTATGGCGTGGCGCGGGTTGGCTCCAATGGATGCCCTCCCGGATGAATTACGTAGTCCCATTGGGGCAAATTGGGTCGGACCGGGCGCTCACGTCATCACCTACCCCGTTCAGCAAGGGGCCCGACTTAACTTTGTTGGCGTCGTCGAAAATGATCAATGGACTTCCGAGTCCTGGTCAGAGTCCGGCACTAATGATGAATGTGCGGCTGATTTTAAAGGCTGGCATCCCCTGGTGCAGCAGATTATCCAAGCGCTTGAGACGCCCTTCCGGTGGGCTCTGGTAGAACGGGAACCACTGCAGACCTGGACCCAGGGCCGTGTGGCCATGCTGGGCGACGCATGCCACGCCACCCTTCCCTTTCTGGCGCAAGGTGCCGGAATGGCGATAGAGGACGGCTGGGTGCTCGCCGACTGCCTGGCCGAGGATGCCCTGCATCCAGAAAGGGCGCTGCAACGCTACGCTGACCTACGCCAACCTCGTACTGCAGCCATCATTGCAGGATCTTCCGCGAATACAAAACTCTTCCATAACCCAGATCTGGCCAATGCGGAACGCGCTCGAGCCTACATTCAAAGCCAATGGGAGCCAGACAAGGTCCGCCAGCGCTATGACTGGCTGTACGAGTACGACGCGCTCAGCGCGACACAAGAATTAAAAACAGGTTAGTCGTGAGAACCAATCGATGATTTCTCCCTCTGTAAGACTGTTGTTGCTTAAAAAACTGCAGCATGACAATTAGACGTATGCGTTTGTTGTAAAGCCAAAAAGGAAAAACTATGACTTCTTTCAGTTCAAGGATTACAACTTTTGCCGTAGCGCTCCTGTTCGCTTCGGGTGCGCAAGCACAGCAATTGGGCATCGGCACGATGGGCCAAGGCACTAGCGGATATTCCATGGGGGCTGCAATTGCACGCGTCCTATCCGACAACGGCATCAACGCACTTGTCCAACCGAGTGCAGGTACCAGCGCTTACCTGCCTTTGATCGATATGGGGGAACTTGACCTTGGGATCGCCAACGCCATCGAGGTCAGTGAAGCGGTCAACGGTACCTGGTCCTTCGAAGGTCGTCCTTTGAGAAACATTGCCCCTGCCGCCCGTCTCTATCCGTTTCGGGTGGGCATTTTTGTCCGGGATAATAGCGATATAGAGACTATCGCTGACCTGACAGGGCATTCTGTGACCTATGGCTTTGTCAGCCAGGTCACAATCAACCGAGTGGTGGATGCGATACTCGCCGCCGGCGGCATAGGAGCATCGGATATTAAAAAGACCATGGTGCCCAATGTGGTGCGTGGGGCGGACACGTTTCTGGCTGGCCAAGCCGATGCAGCTTTCTTCGCCATTGCCGTCGGGTCAGGTAAGGTTACAGAAGCCGATGCTTCCGTAGGTGGCGTTCGATTTCTTCCCCTGCCTGAAGGCGACGAGGCGGAAGCTCGCCTTAAGGCAGTCGTCCCCGAAGCCTATGTGGACACTTTAGAGCCGACTGAAGGCCTGACTGGCATCGATGAGCCTATGCCTGTCATGGCTTATGATTACATGCTGGTGGTGGGTCGCCATGTTCCCGACGACGTGGTGGCTCGCATCGTCTCGATCCTGCGCGAAAACAAGCAGGCTCTTGCTGATGCCTTCGGCGAATTCGAGAACATGGACCCTGAAGATATGTACGTCGATATCGGAGTGCCCTATCACCCTGGCGCACTCCGTGTGCTGCAACGCTAAGGACTGACCCTGTATTGCCAGGGATGCAGCAATTAGTCCGTTTGTGGAAGCCGCACTGCTCTCCGAACCCGCATTGCGCAATGCGGGTTTTGCCAAATTATTGTGATGGGTAGCGCTATCGAGCTCTTGGCTGTATCCCGTCACCCGGCCACCGATAATGCGCGACCTGGACGTCGTGATGCCGGACTATCGTCCCTAAAGCTAGCTAGTCATGTAGATGTCCACCACACCACCCTCATTGACGCCAAATTCCTGCGGAACTGAACTTGCCTGCTAGACCGTAAAGCCCTCTCTGGAGAGTGGCAGCGTACGGATGCGATGGCCCGTGGCGGCATAAATGGCGTTGCATACGGCCGGTATCATCGGAGGAAAGGCCATTTCCCCCAATCCGGTGGGTGGGAAGTCGCTCTGGATAAAGTGCGCTTCGATAACCGGCGGTGCGCTTGCCATGCGCAATAATTGGTAATTATGAAAATTGGATTGCTGTGCAACACCGTTCTCAAAAGTGATCTCGAGGCCAGCCAGCGTGCTGAGCGCGTCGATCACGCAGCCATGAACCTGGTTCTCAGCGCCGCTCAGATTAACGATCGGGCCGACATCGGCAGCGACGACAACCTTGTGTACAGACACCTTGCGGTTAGCGTCGACCGACACCTCAACAACGTGGGCGGCATGCCCCAGATGGCAGAAATGGAAGGCGAGTCCCAGCGCATGGCCCTCGGGCAGCGATTCACCCCATCCAGCCTTCTCTGTGGCCAGATTAATGAGGTCGATAGCTCGACCCGTATTCAGGGAGTTGGCATTGCCGGGATCGAGCCAGCGCCGTTCGCCCATCACCTCGAGCAGAAATTCGCGATGATCGCGTCCGGCCGCTACCGCCAATTCGTGCAGGAAGCTCTGAATCACCCAGGCAAAGCCGTTAGCACCTGGGGCGCGCCACCAAAGACAGGGCGTACCCATATCCAGCGCCGTACTGGTGACCCGAACATTGTCGAGATTCAGCGCCGGGAATTCCGATGCCGGCAGGGTGCCGCCGTTGACAGATCGCCCCTGAAAATTAAAAGTGATGAAGTGGTCCTGCCAGGCTGACAGCCGACCCTGGGCATCCACGGCACCCTTCATGGCATGGAATCCGCCCGGTCGGTAGTAATCGTTCTGCATATCCTCCTCGCGTGTCCAGGTCAGCTTGACTGGGGCGTTGACGCGCTGGGCGATGGCAGCTGCCTCACAGACGTAGCCGTTGTTCTGGCGACGGCCAAAGCCACCGCCGACGCGCGTCTGGTGCAGGGTGACAGAGGCCGCCGGAATGCCCGTCACGGTTTCGACTTCGCCGGTATTCGGACGCTGGGTTGGCGCCCAGATTTCCATGTGGCCGTCGCGGTACCAGGCTGTACAGTTCTGCGGCTCCAGCGGCGCGTGCGAAAGATAGGGGTAGGTGTAGAGCCCCTCGGCGGTGGCACGCGCACTGGCAAAGGCAGCATCCACTGCGCCTTTTTCTACCACCACTTCCTGGCCCTGCTGCACGGCGAGGCGCTTTGCTTGCGCCTGACTTTCTGACCAGCTCAGGCGCGAGGCATTGGAGGTGTCCCAGTCCACCTGCAGCTCGCGGCGGGCACGTATTACCGACCAGGTGGAGTAGCCGACGATAGCGACGCCGGACCTGAGATGGGTAGCATTGCCGCGCTCTTCCAGAATAAATGCGTCGGCTATCCCCGGCATTTGCAGGATTTCATCCAGATTGGCGCTACGCGCCACGCCGCCGAACTGAGGACAGCGCACATAGGAGGCATAGAGCATACCCGGCAAGCGCTGGTCTATGCCAAATAGCGGCTGCCCAGTGACCAAAGCCAAATTGTCTACACCGCCGACGCGTCGTCCCAGCAGGCGATATTCGCTGCGATCTTTCAACTCTATTTCGGCGGGCACCTCCATGCTGGCAGCGGCAACGACAAGTTCACCATAGCTCAACGACTGACCATCGGCTTTAATTACACGGCTATTCTCGGTGCGCAAACTGGCCGGGCTCACATTCCAGCGTTGTGCGGCGGCTGCAACCAGCAGGGCACGCGCGGCCGCGCCAGCTTGACGCAATGGATCCCAGGTTGAGTAAACCGAGCGCGAATTCCCAGCCGACTGGCTGCCGTAAACCGGATCGATTGGCGCCTGTTCAACCACCACATCGTCCCAGCGGGCATCCAACTCTTCGGCGACTATCATGGGCAGCGTGGTTTTTACGCCCTGGCCGAGCTCCGGGTTCACGGCATAGATATAAATTTTTCCGTCGGGGGCAATCCGTACAAAGGCGTTCAGCTGCGCCAGGCCGCCGTTGGTGCCCGACTGGGCAAAGCCCTGGGGCGAGAGGCTGATGGCCAGGGCCAGTCCGCCGCCAGCCACGCCAGTCAGTTTCAGGAAGCTACGACGGGTCAGGCTTGTTGCGGGCGTACGGGAGATGATGGTTTCGGCTTCGGAAATTAGCCCATCAAGCATCGGATCGGCCAGACGGGAACTGTTTGGTGTGGGCTTGCTCATGCGCGTTTTCCGCCTTGCGCTGTCGCCACTGCGTGAATGGCGGCGCGAATACGGGTATAGGTGCCGCAGCGACACAGGTTGGTCATGGCAGCATCAATATCCGCGTCCGAGGGGTTGGGATTGGCATTCAGCAGGGCGGTGGCCGCCATGATCTGTCCGGCCTGGCAGTATCCGCACTGGGGTACATCGTGATCGATCCATGCTTGCTGTACGGCAGTGAGCTGGCCATTCTGGGCCAGGCCCTCGATGGTGGTGATGTCGCGTCCGGCCGCCGCCGACACCGGATAAGAGCAAGATCGCGTCGGCTGACCATCAACATGCACCGTACAGGCACCACATTGGGCGATGCCGCAGCCAAATTTAGTGCCGACCATGCCCAGGGTATCGCGCAAGACCCACAGCAGGGGTGTCGAGGTGTCGGGCACATTGACCGTGCGCTGCTGACCGTTGATGGTGAAGGTGAAATCAGGCATTGGGCGATCCTCTGAAGGGTCGATATTTGCGCTCGGTTTTAGTTCAGCGTGGTGCGGAAGTCAATTTAATAGCATTAATTTCAACCGCACAGGCTAAGAATGCAATGAGTCCAGGTCAGGCGGGCAATCGACATCCACCGCGGCCTCGGCCAGAGCACACACCTGCAACTCCGCGGCCTGATCCTGCAGCAGAGCTTTGGCGCCTCGGTCGCCGCGCAGCCCCAGCAGATTCGGATAAAAAGGACGCGGAAAAATCGCCGGAATACCCAGGGTGTCCTTGTAGTGGGCACAGCAAATTCGGCGCAAGTGACAGCTATTGCTCGAATTGATACGACGACAACGCTACCTTGCCGTACCAGGTACCCAGGAATCCCGCGCGCTGGTCGCCCCAGACAAAGTGGGCATTCTCATTGTCCATCGACACATCCAGATAATCGTCATTCTGGGTCTGGGAACGCATATAGGTTCGCGACGGTGAGCGCACCTGGCTCACCCGCAGTGGCTCGCTGAAATGATAGCCGCCATCTTTCGAGATCGCGCTCCACACATCATAGGTGCCGTCGGCATAGGTCTGCCGCCAGCCGATTGAATTTGTGGCCCCATAGAGAGACTAGCCAGTCTCGGCCTTCAGGAGGGCGTGGCCTCTATTTGCGACATCCCGCTGGGCATCAAGGAAAGCTCGAACCCTCTTCCGGGTTCGAACCCCATTCTGCAGGCCACAAAAAACCCGCCGGATGGCGGGTCTTTTTGTTACTGGCGGAGAGGGGTGAATACAGTTTCTTTAGCAAGCAACGCTTGCGCCCGCATGAACGCCCGGAATCCGGGATTCCGGGCCGGT
>JAYQPQ010000025.1:0-18308 GCA_038145405.1 Porticoccaceae bacterium
AAAAACTGGACGTCCTCGAAACGGCGCGGGGCGCCCAGAAACACCCGGCCGTGGGCGTTGAGCTCGGCGCGGGTGAGCGCGCGCGGCTGGGTGATCTTCCAGAAAAACATCGTCAGGAAAAAAGCGATGCAGGCCAGAATCAGCCCGGTGGTGATCAGCACCCGGCGGCGAGCGCCGGCATCCAGCTCCGGGTTCAGCATCAGGCGAAGCCTCCGACCAGATAGTGATCTGCCAGCATGATGACGAAGAGCGCCATCAGATAGAGGATGGAATAGCGAAAGGTGCTCTTGCCGGAATCCGGGTCGCGACCGCGCAGCATGACGATGGACCAATAGAGGAAGCCGGTGCCCAGGCAAATCGAGCCCAGCAAATAGAGCCAGCCAAACATGCCCGAGACATAGGGCATCAGGGAGGCGGCGATCAGCAACAGGGTATAGAAGAGGATATTGAGCTTGGTGTAAGCCTCGCCGTGAGTGACCGGCAGCATGGGAATTTCAGCCGCCGCATAATCATCCTTCCTATGCACCGCGAGCGCCCAGAAGTGCGGTGGCGTCCAGGCGAAAATAATCAGCACCAGCAAGAGTGCGTGCGGATCAATGCTACCCGTCACAGCAGTCCATCCCAGCAGCGGCGGGGCCGCGCCGGCCAGACCACCGATCACAATGTTCTGCGGTGTCGCGCGCTTCAGGTAGAGGGTGTAAATCACTGCATAACCGAGTAGAGAGGCCAGCGTGAGCAGTGCGGTCAGCAAGTTGGTCCAGGTAACCAGGATCCAGGTGCCCAGACCGCCCAGCACGGCGGCAAAAGCCAACGCATCGCGCGGCGAGACCCGCCCGGTAGCGATCGGACGATTATGGGTACGCCGCATGCGCGTATCGATATGGCGGTCGACCAGATGGTTGATGGTCGCCGCGGATCCGGCGCATAGGGCAATGCCGAGATTGCCCAGAACCAACACGTCCAGCGGCACCATACCGGGAACAGCCAGCAGCATGCCAATTACCGAGGTGAGGATCATAAGTGCCACGACCCTGGGCTTAGTCAGCTCCAGGTAATCGCGCCAGTGCGCGCGGATTGCGCTGCTGTTCAGAGACGTCATGGGTGCGCCACTCTACCTGCTGGACCGCGCAGCAAAAGTGCCAACGGCCAATACTGCCATGGTCACCAGCAAGAGTGCGCCGCCTAAGTTGTGGGCCACAGCCACCGGCAGCGGGAAGATGAAGTAGACGTTGGCAATACCCAGGCAGAGCTGCACTGTCATGAGCGATGCCAGCCAGGTGGCAGCCCGACGCGCGGCTGCCGAGCCGGCACGCCACAGACAGTAAGCCAGGCCGAAAATATAGAGCGCGGTAATCACGGCACCGAGACGATGGGCGAAGTGAATGGCGGTGCGCGCCTCGCCATCCAGCAGCCCGCCCAGATAGTTGGGGCCGATATGCTGGACTATATTGAATCCAGCAGCCCAGTCCATGCGCGGCCACCAGGATAGCTGGCAGGTTGGCAGATCCGGACAGGCCAGCGCAGCATAGTTGGCGGCTGTCCACCCACCCAGAGCGATCTGCAGAAACACCACCAGAATGCCTATAAGCACCCAGCGACGATGGGCAGTCAGCCAGGTGGCGTCGAGCAACCAGGCGCGCCAGCGATCCGGCGCCAGGCGCATGGTCAATGCCGCCATGAGAGAAAAGGTAGCGACCCCACCCAAGAGATGCAGGGTCACGATTTGCGGCCATAGCTTGAGAGTAACCGTCCACATGCCGAACAGTGCCTGCCACACCACCAGAATGGCCAGCAACACCGGCAGGCGGAAGGGATAGTCATCCGATTCGCGGTTGCGCAAGGCGACGACAGTCAGCGCCAGGATAAAGAGGCCAAGCGTACCCGCGAAATAGCGATGCACCATCTCTGGCCAGGTCTTGGCGTGATCGACAGGCGTCTCCGGAAATCGCATGTTGGCGAGCTCGACGTGCTCGACGCTGGTGGGCCAAAACAAATGACCATAGCAGCCCGGCCAATCGGGGCAGCCCAGGCCGGCATCGACCAGCCGGGTGAATGCGCCCAGGCCGACGACACAGATCGCCAGCAACGTGCCCGCCAGGGCGATGCGAAAGCCCGTTTTGGCCGAGTAAGAATTCGCGGTCTCGATCATATCCGTCTCTCCCTCAGTTCGCCAGTTTCATCAGGTGTTCCAGATCCTCCAGAAGTCCGCTGCCGTCGTGGTCTCTGGTGTAGAACATCTGCATGACGTCGATGGGGTTGACCAGCAAAATAACGGGCCCCTCGACCCCCTCCAGATTCGATCCGGAAATCCAGGCCTGATACCGGTCCAGGTCGGCCTCGAGTATGGCCAGTTCGGGATAAGCGGTTTCAAGCTGCTCCATGTTGAGCGCCGCATCGCCGAAATTCAACCAGGCCTGGTCGAGCAATTCCGCTCGGCGATTCAAACGCGTATGAATCTGGTGCATAAGAAAGATCATGTCTTCGCAGAGGGCAGCGCAGGCGCCTTCATGCACCACAATCAACTTCCAGGTTGCGCTCTCCAGTGCATCCCAGTCCGGATTGCCGTCGGCACGCAAAAATCCACTCGCCAACTCCAGTGGCGGATTCATCAAAACGCCGTGATTGGTGGTGCCGAGCAGGTCGAGCCAACGCAACTTGTCCTCCTCACTGCGCGGGCTGAGCAGCAACCCGGCGAGGATCACCAGGCCCAGCATGGACAGCATGATGATCAGTGGCCAAGGCCGAGCGCGGCGCATTTCATTCGTCTCGTGCATCAATTCTTCTCCGGATTGCTCCACCTTTCGGCAAGGTTGGAGTTGGCAAAAATACCCAAAATAACCAGTGCCAGCGCCATGGCAAACCACTGCACCGCATAGGCGGTGTGGCGCTGCGGTGGCTGGTTGACCACCTGCCAGTCTGCCACCAGTGCCGCCGGATCCTCTGCTGCCAGCCTTAATTGGGCTGCAACGAGCCTTTCATCTGCTTCCAGACGTTGCTGGATGACAGCCAGATCGGCGTACTGCACGCGCTCTGGCCAGCGCCCCGTCCAGGTCTGGGTACCCAGCTGAAATTCGCGCTCCGACGGTGCATAAAACACCCCCTGAATACGCGTGGTGCCAACCGGTACAGCGATCGCCGGCAGTCTGGTGCGATCGAGGTCGGCGGGTGTCCAGCCCCGGTTCACCAGCAGCCAGACATCGTTGCCCACCAACCGTGCCAAATTCAGCACTTCGTAGCCCGGCCGCCCATCGCGTACCCGGTTATCCAGTAAAAACCAGCGCTGCGCATCAAACTCGACACGCAGGTCAAAGCGGCGCAAATGCAATGATTCGGCATCGAGCAATTCGTCGTTGTGCAGGGCCGTCAGTTGTCCCAGGGTAGCCTGCTGCTCGAGAATCAACTGCTTTTCCTCGGCGCGATGCAACTGCCAGACACCCAAACCCAGGGTGATGGGCAGAAAGATCAACACAAATCCTAGAATGCCGGGGTTGATGCGCCAGCGGAAGGCCGTGGAGCAGCTCATCCTCGATCCCTTGTGGTTAAATAGTCGCTGCGTTTCACTCGGTCGAGCCAATCATGCTCAAATTGATCATCTTTCTGCTCCTGCTGGCGGTGATTGCCAGCCTGAGTACCGGCTTTTATTTTCTGGTCAAGGATCAGGGCAATTCCCGCAAGCGCCTGCTCTATGCCCTGGGCATCCGCGTATCGCTGGCCGCATTGCTACTCGGCCTGATCGCTTACGGTATTGCCAGCGGCCAGCTCGGCAGCCAGGCGCCCTGGGATGCTGAACTTCACCCCGAACGCCTGCTCAACTCACCGGCTCAATAAAAAGGGCCAGTCGCCTGGCCCCTTTTCACTCTAATTCAAAATTCCCGCCTTCACTCTGCCCAGAGAAATTATCCGGGTGGATGTCAGGCTAGGCGAGGGACGGAGAGAAAGCGGAGTTTATTCGGTTCGTAAATGATCATTTCGAGCCGTTCCTCAACAACGCCTGGGGCCGCCCGGGAAATTTCTTCGTCTACAGGATGTAGACGAAGAAGAACAGCATCACCCACACCACATCGACAAAGTGCCAATACCAGGATGCCGCCTCAAAGCCGAAGTGGTCATCATTGGTGAAGTGGCCCTTGAAGGAACGCACCAGCTGAATCAGCAGGAAAATGGTTCCCATAGTCACGTGGGCGCCGTGGAAGCCGGTCAGCATAAAGAAGGTCGTGCCATACACACCGGACTTCAGGGTCAGCCCCATGTGGGTATAGGCTTCGTAGTACTCGAGTACCTGCAGCCCCATAAAGGTCGCCCCAAGGGCTACAGTGACAGCCAGGAAAAAATTGAACTTGGCGCGCTCGCCATGCTTCAGCGCATGGTGCGCAAAGTGCACGGTGACGCTGGAGCTCAGCAGAATGACCGTGTTCCACAGCGGCAACCAATGCAGCAGGTTGCTCCAACCGGGGAAACTCATCGACTCGTGAGCACCGAGAAATTGGGCTGCTTCACCGTTCACCGCCTGATCGGGGGTATGCAACAGGGGCCAGGTTGCCTCGAAGCCCGGCCAAAGGAACTCTTCGGTGGTGGCGGCATGACCTTCGCCGCCCAGCCAGGGCACGGCCAGGTTGCGGATATAGAACAGCGCGCCAAAGAAGCAGGCAAAAAACATCACTTCAGAGAAGATGAACCAGCTCATGCCCCAAACGTAGGAACGCTTCAGCTGCGCACTTGGCAGGCCTTGCATGTTCTCCCTGATGACGGTGTTAAACCAAAGAAACATAGTAGCGATGATGCCGACGATACCTAACAAGAAAAATGCGGGCATACCCACGCGCACCCAGTGCCCGGCACCGAAGGCAAACATGCCCAGGGAGGCTGCCATCAGGATAGGCAGCCTGCTTTGCTCTGGTACGTAGTAGCTGCTGTGCTCAGAAGACATTTTTTTCTCCATTCGTTACCGCTTCAGCGGCTTTGGTCTAGCTGGGATCAACCCATTCCGCAGGGCTCGGAACGCGATCCGTTACGTCAAACATAGTGTAGGAGAGCGTGATGGTATTGACGCTCTCCGGCAGGTCTCTGTCAACAATGAACACCAGCGGCAATTCGGCCTGCTCGCCCGCGCGCAACGGCTGGTTGTTGAAACAGAAACACTCCGTCTTGTGGAAGTAATCCGCCGCCTGGTAGGGAATCACGCTGGGGATTGCCTGCCCCACCATGTCCCGGCGTGTACGGTTGTGCGCAAAGTAGCGAACTTCCTTGCGCTCGCCCGGATGCACCTCCACCTCAAATACTGTGGGATAAAACTCCCAGGGCATTGTCGCCTGGTTGGTTGCCACAAACTGCACCTTGACCGTGCGACTGGTATCCACCGGGTCCACGGCCTCGGCCGTGTACTGCGTATACTCCTGGTTGATCCCAATCAGCTCGCAAAACAGGTTATAGAGCGGCGGCATGACGAAGAGAGCAAAGGCGAACATCGCCACTGCCCCCAGTGTAAGCTGCCGAACCTGCTTGCGAACCGACTTGTCCATCGTTTCGACCGGGCTACTTCACCTCGGGCGGGGTGCTAAAGGTGTGGTAGGGCGGCGGCGAAGGCAGCGTCCACTCCAGACCATTGGCACCTTCCCAAACCTTAGGCTCGCTCACTCTCTTGCCCGAGCGGATGGTTGCAATCACGTTGTACAGGAACAGCAACTGTGACGCGCCGTAAATAAATGCACCAATGCTCGAAACCATGTTCCAGTCGGCGAACTGCAGGGCGTAGTCGGCGTAACGACGCGGCATGCCAGCCAGACCTAGGAAGTGTTGCGGGAAGAAGGTGATGTTAAAGCCTATAAAGGACACCCAGAAGTGCAGCTTGCCCATGGCTTCGCTGTACATGCGGCCGGTCCACTTGGGCAGCCAATAGTACACCGCGGCAGACATACTGAACACGGCGCCCGCTACCATCACATAGTGGAAGTGGGCCACCACGAAGTAGGTATCGTGATACTGAATGTCACTCGGCGCGATGGACAGCATCAGGCCGGTAAAACCACCCAGGGTGAACAGGATGACAAAGGCGATAGCGAACAGCATGGGCGTTTCATAGCTGATGGCGCCCTTGAACATGGTGCTGATCCAGTTAAACACCTTCACGCCGGTGGGCACGGCAATCAGCATGGTGGCGTACATGAAGTACAGCTCGCCGCCGACCGGCATACCCACAGTAAACATGTGGTGCGCCCACACGATAAAGGACAGGAAGGCGATCGAGGCCGTCGCGTACACCATGGAGCTGTAACCAAACAGCGGCTTGCGGCTGAAGGTCGGGATGATCTCGGAGATCACGCCGAAGGCCGGCAGGATCATGATGTACACCTCGGGGTGGCCAAAGAACCAGAAGATGTGCTGGAACAACACGGGGTCGCCACCACCAGCGGCGTCAAAGAAGGCCGTGCCGAAGTTGATATCCATCAACATCATGGTGACCGCACCCGCCAGTACCGGCATAACGGCAATCAACAGGAAGGCGGTGATCAGCCAGGTCCAGACAAAGAGCGGCATCTTCATCAGCGTCATGCCGGGGGCGCGCATATTGAGCACCGTGGCGACGATGTTGATGGAACCCATGATGGAGGAGGCCCCCATGATGTGTATCGCAAAGATAAAGTAGTTGACCGTATCCGGCGCATATGTCGTGGACAGGGGCGCGTAGAAGGTCCAACCAAAATTGGGTCCACCGGCATCGGTGAAAAGAGTGGCCGCCAGCATCAGGAAGGCCGGCGGTAGAATCCAGAAGCTGAGGTTGTTCATGCGCGGCAGCGCCATATCCGGCGCGCCGATCATCATGGGGATCAGCCAGTTGGCCAGGCCGACGAAGGCCGGCATGATGGCGCCAAACACCATCACCAGACCATGCATGGTCGTCATCTGGTTAAAGAATTCCGGGCGAACCAGTTGCATGCCGGGCTCGAACAGCTCGGCGCGAATAACCATGGCAAAGAAACCACCCAGAATAAACATGGCAAAGCTGAACCAGAGGTAAAGCGTGCCGATGTCTTTATGGTTAGTGGTAAACAGCCAGCGTGAAATGCCTTTAGCAGGACCGTGAGCCATTACTGATCCCTCCTTACTGACCTTGGGCGTAGTTGAAAACATCGATGGGCTGGACGACATCACCCGTGTTATTGGTCCACGCGTTACGCGTGTAGGTAATAACAGCGGCGAGATCGACCTCATTCAGCAGCGCCCCAAAGGCCTGCATGGCAGTTCCCGACACACCATTGATCAGGACATCCAACTGCCCATCGACCGGACCGAGCACAACGGAGCTTCCGTTCAGAGCCGGGAAAGCGGGCGGAATGCCCTGGCCACCGGCCTGGTGACAGGCAGCACAGGTGCGCGCGTAGACTTCGGCTCCGCGCGCCATCAAATCATCGAGGGTAAAGGTTTGGGAGGTCAGAGCAGCCAGCGCTTCGGCTTCGGCCTGCTTGTCTGCCATCCAGCTATCGAACTCTTCCTGCTCAACGGCGTGCACCACGATGGGCATAAAGGCGTGGCCTTGACCGCATAGCTCAGTACATGAGCCACGATAAATGCCAGGCTCATCAACCTGGAACCAGGTCTCTGTGATGTAACCGGGGATGGCATCTTTCTTAACGCTGAAATCCGGAACCCACCAGGAGTGGATAACATCCTGGGCGGTAATCAGCAGGCGCACTTTCTGATCCACTGGCACGACCAGCGGATTGTTGACTTCCTGCAGATAAAACTGACCTTTTTCGTCGAGGTTGTAGATCTGATCCTGGGAGGTCACCAGTTCACTGAGGAAGGTCACCCCGGTCTCGGGGTAAGCGTACTGCCAGCGCCACTGGTATCCAGTTACCCGCACATCCAGATCCGCTTCGCTGGTGTCGTAGAGTTCTTTCAGGGTGGTGGTGGAGGGGATTGCCATGCCAATCAGGATGACGAAGGGAATAACGGTCCAGGTGATCTCGGCCTTGAGGCTCTCATGCCAATGCTCGGCCTGATGACCCACCGACTTACGGTGAAAGTACATGGCCCAGAACATGGCGCCGAAGACGATGACACCAATAATCACGCAGATCCAGAAGATCAGCATGTGCAGGTCATATACCTGATTGGCAACGGTGGTCACGCCAACCGGCATGTTAAGCACCTGCTGCGACCCTTCCGATGCGGATTCCTGGGCCACAAGAACTGGCGCGAAGGTGGCCAAAGCTAGACCGAAAAGCTGCTGCGCTTTCCTCAGCATTACGCTGTTCTCCATTCGATTTGTGAGTTCATGTACAGAGCCGGACGAATTTCTAGGCTCTTTATTTCGTGGGCGCCCGCGACTGGGGTGGAGCTGCCGGCTTAAAGCCGCGACATTATAGCAAGGCTTTCGCAAATCGCCATTTAGCAAACGCAAAAAACCCCTTAATTAGTAGTTTTTAATCTTGCCTTCCCGGAGTCAGCACTTGCACCCCTTCTGCGCCAATCAGAAAGCGCATTCGGTCTTCGCCAATTGCCAGTGGGCCTTGGTAGGAGGTTCGAGTCCGTGCCGCTAATTCCTCCGGGGTTACGCCGCGCAAAACCAGATGGCTGTATGCCGCCATGCCAGGTTGTACCAGAGCAAAGAGGCGGCCCGCCTCTTCAGGCGAGGTATGGTGAGCGGCGATCTGGGTGGCCGTCGGCACGGTGCGCATGGCTGTTTCGTCCCAAGCCATTACTTCATGCACCAACAGATCGACCCCTTCGGCCGCCTGCACCAGGCGCTCGTCGTAGGTGGTATCGCCACTGATCAGGACGGACAGTCCGGCATAGTCCACACGATAGCCAACAGCCGGTGTGATGTGCTCGCCGTGGTTTACCGGGAAGGCCTTGACCACCACATCGCCCTGCTCGTAGACAATTCGGGGTGCTTCGAACTCCTGCACGGCAAAGCGCGCGCCCGCCTCGGGCAAGCCTTCATCCACCACGCGAATTTCTCGGTTACGCGAATACGCCAGCTCGAGTCCATCTGCCACGATTTGTGTACCCACCGGGCCAATCAGCCGCATCGGATGCGCACGCAGGCCGTAGTCAGCACCAATCCAGCCAGTCAACCAAAGGTCGGCCAGCCCATTGAAGTGGTCATGGTGAAAGTGGGTGAGAAACACCGCATGAATATCCCGCACGGGAATACGATCCTGCCACAGGCGAACCACTACATTGCGGCCGGCATCAAACAGCAGCACCTGATCGCCCGCCTGCACCAGGGTGGCCGGCCCGGCCCGATCCGGATAAGGCCCTGGTGTGCCTGTACCCAATAGGGTGACCTGAATTTCCTGTGCCGAAGCTGTGACAGAAAACCAGGCCAGGCACAGCATAATGGCTCTTATCCCAACTCGCATCTGATGCCCCTTACACAATTTATTCCGACTCTGTTCTAGTGGCCGCGTAGGCCTTGCTTTAGGGTAGCACCAAACAAGATAGAGGGTGGAGATATGGGCCTCCGCATATTCTGGCATTTGCCGATGCTATTGATTGTCATCATGGGCGCGTCGTCAGGCCAAGCGCAGAGGCTTGATTGCCCGCCCGTCAACGGCTTCGGCTTTAACTGTGGCATGGAGCGCCCCGAGGATCTGAAAGTCATTCCCGACACCCGTTGGCTCATTGCCAGCGGCTTTCGCGATGGCGCGCTGGTAGCTACGGTATTGCTGCATCCCGGTACCACCCTGGCCGATCAGGTTCAGGGCAGAGTGACTGGCGTGCGTAAGCAGGCCAGGACAACACCTTCCTGCAATCGGAACTGGCTCTGAAGGTTTTCGTTCTTGAAGCCCTGGCTCTGCGCTCCGGCTTTACCATCAAGCACAACACCGACGTGCCGAACGGCACCGAGAAAACTGACACCCTGACCAGTGTGGGCCTTAACTACAGCTTCTAGTTCTTGGCCTTGGCCGGAGAGCCAAGTTCCAGCATGCGCACGACCTGGACCTCCGTCTTTTGGGGATTTTTACTGACCCGCGTATCGAGCTCGCGTACCGGGTTGTCGAAACGCATTTCCTCGCGAAAATCGCAGCTGACGCAGGCGCGGAATTTTCTGTCGCCGACGTCCTCGACATAAAGGCTGTCCTGATCATTGCAATGCGGGCAACGCGCCCCGGCGATAAAGCGTTTTGGCATAATGTGCTTCAATAAACTCGGATTATCCGGCGGAAATTATGGCACACCAGAATCACACGGAGCCCTTCCAGGGCACATCTCCTGTGCTGGGCGACGACGTGTTTATTCATTCCGCAGCAACTGTTATTGGGGCTGTCTTTTTAGGCAAGGACGTTTCCGTCTGGCCGGGCGCGGTCATTCGCGGCGACATGATGCCGATTCATATCGGCGATCGCTCCAATGTGCAGGACAACGCCGTTTTGCACACCACCCATGCCAGCGAGAGTTATAACCCCGACGGCTTTCCACTGACCATTGGCGAAGACGTCGTCATCGGCCACAAAGCCGTGCTGCACGGTTGCCGGGTGGCGGATCGGGTACTGATCGGTATTGGCGCCATCCTCAATGACGGCGTCGTGGTAGAGAGCGATGTGAGCGTCGGTGCAGGCACGTTGGTCCCGCCGGGTAAACGGCTGGAATCGGGATTTGTCTACGCGGGCAACCCGGCGCGTCAACTGCGGCCGCTAAAAGAACAGGAGCGTTCCTTTCTGCGCTATTCGCCGCTCAATTATGTGAAGTTGAAAAACCGGTATCTGGCGGAAAAGGCGGGCTAGGATTTCTGTCGAGCGAGCCGGGCAGCGATTGCTGCCTGGCGGGCCAGAACTTTTTTGGCGCGTGCAATGATAGGCGCATCCACCATCTTGCCGTCCAGCACAAAGGCGCCCTTGCCAGCCTGTTCGGCCTCGGCAGCTTTCTCCACTAAACGTGTCGCCTTTTCGACTTCTTCAGCCGAGGGCGAAAAAGCCTGGTTCAGAACTGCCACCTGCTTGGGGTGAATACAGCTGGAACCCACATAGCCAAAGCGGGCCGAACGTTGCACCATTTCCAGGTAGGCATCGCTGTCGTCGAGACGGGCAATGGAACCGATCGTGCCGATCGGCATGATGCCGGCCAGTGCACAGGCCTGGATCATCTGCTGCTTGGGCAGCAACAGGGTTTCATCCGTGGAGACGATGCCAAGATCCGTGGACAGATCTTCGCCGCCGATGGTCATGGCCACCACGCGCGGGCTGGCCTGGGCAATCTCAGGCATTGCAGCCAGCCCTCTGGCCGACTCAATCAACACCAGAAAGCGGGTATGGCCCGGCTGCAGACCTTTGGCAATTTCTACCTCGGTGACCAACTCATCGAGCAGATGAATCTGCCCCGCGCTCTCCACCTTGGGCAGGGATAGCGCCGCAACGGCGGCACTCACCGCCTCTTCAATATCGCGTGCAGCGAGCGACAGCGGGCGATTGATGCGCACGACCACGTCGGCGCCGTTTTGTGCAACCTGAGCAGCGGCAGAAGCCAGCTGGGCGCGGGCAAAATCCTTTTGATCCAGGGGGACACTGTCCTCAAGGTCGAGAATGATGGCATCGGCACTCCGGGTGTGTGCCGCGGCAACGAACTTCTCTATATGGGTCGGCACATAAAGCAGGGATCGCCATACCGGCGCTCCCTGGGTTTTGTTGGCCTTCGTTTTGCTCATGGATCCAGCTTGAATCAGAACACAGCCGAATTATAGAACCTGCCGAAAATCTCTTGTTCGGCGGGTTTGTCTTCGGGAATGGTTCGGCTCACCCAAGTGGTATTCATGAAATGCTTGGTGGTGACGTTTTCGCTGATGATATTGCCACCCCAGGTGCCACACCCGAGCGAAGCGGTCATCGGCATGCCGTTGGTAAAGGAACCGGCGTTGCCGTGCACATTCGGTTGACGCACCATGATACGGCTGACCGGCGCCATCAGGGCGAGCTTGTTGATGTTGTCGTCATTGTAGGAAGCTATGCCACAGGAGTGGCCTTTGCCGCCGACTTCAAAGATCTGCTCAACCATCTTCAGGGCGTTTTCGAAGCCCTTTTTGTACTTGAACACGGCCAGAACGGGAGACAGCTTCTCGCCAGAGAAGGGGTGCTCCTTGCCAATTTTGTCCTGCTCAACAAAGATGAATTTGGCGTCGCCGATGTCGATGCCGGCTTTTTCCGCGATCACCTTGGCCGAGCGCGCAACGGTGTCGATCAGGCGATGATTCTCAGCGTCCCACAGCACTTTTTTCAGCTTGGCTTTTTCCTCTTCGTTGCAGAGGTAACCGCCTTCTTTCTGCAGCTGGGCCAGCATCTTGTCGTACTGAGTTTCCTCGATGATGAGGTTGCCGTCACAGGAACAGCCGGAGCCGTTATTGTGAATCTTGCTGATGCGGGTATTGCGTGCGGCTTCTTCCACATTGGCGGACTCGTCCACCACCACGGTGGCGTTACCTGCACCGACGCCATAGGCCGGCTTGCCGGAACTGTAGGCGGATTTCACCATGGCCGGACCGCCCGTAGCGACTGTCAGATCGCATACCGACATAATTTCCTGGGCCAGCGGAATGCTCGGCTTTTCGAGACACTGAACCAGATCCTCGGGAGCACCGGCTGCCTTCAGTGCAGCGCGCAGTATGCGGTTCACCTCGAGCGCGGTTGCCTTGCTGGCCGGATGCGGAGAAAAAATCACCGCATCGCGACACTTTACGGCATGGATGGCTGTCGCCACCATGGTAACCACGGGGTTGGTGACCGGCAGCAGACCGGCGATAACGCCGACCGGCTTGGCATATTTGACGATGCCCTTCTCGGCAACTTCTTCAATAACTCCAATGCTTTTCTGGCGCAGCGCGTCGCGCAGAATGCCGATAATCTTAAAGCGGCGTGTTACTGCGCCATCGGCGTTGCCCATCTTGCTTTCCGCCACGGCCATTTCGGTCAGGCGTACGAAGGTCTTTTCGTTTGCCGTAGCCCACGCCAGAGCGCGGGCCAGGTCATCCACCTGCTCCTGGGTGTAGCCTTCGATCGCCTTCATGGCGACTCGCGCTTTTTGCAGCAGGGCCTGGGCCAGCTGCTGCTCTTCTGCCGTCAATTCTCTTGCCATTCGTAACTCCGAAAATTCAGTAACCCAAGATTAGTCGTTGCCGCCGGTCAGGATGTCGGCGATGTCCCACCAGCCGGTGCGCGGCATGGGCAGGTCGCCGCGGGTAACGACTTCCAGTAGGAAGGGTTCATCCCTGGCAAAGGCCGCCTTCAAGCCCGCCACCAAGTCATCCGGCTCGGTGATCTTGGCGTAGCCGATCTTGAAGGATTCGGCGATCAAACCGAAATCCGGGTTGTAATCTTCGCCATCCGGCGTTTTGAACAGGGTGCCGTAGCTGTTGTTGAAGTAGGTGCGGCCCACGGTCTGGATGGTGGAGTAACAATAGTTGTTGAACAGAATCCAGAGCACCGGCACATTGAGCTCAACAGCCGTAGTCAGTGCGCCCAGCACGGACATCAGGCCGCCGTCACCGACCATGCCCACGACCTTGCGATCCGGAGCACCCATCTTGGCGCCGATCGCAGCCGCCGGCGAGTAGCCCATCGTAGCCATGCCCGCCGAGGTGATGAAAGCGCCCGGACGATAGACTTCGATTTGCTGGCCGGCGCCATTTTTGTTCCAGCCCACGTCGGTGACAAAGACGGTGTCTTCGGGAGCAATTTCAGAAATTTCCTTAAGCAGGCGTGCCGGGTGAATCGGCTTGCCATCATTGCCCTGAGATTCCTTCAGCTCTTCTTTCCAGGCTGCGCGCATTTTGGCCACAGTCTTGGCCTGGGCTTCGATATCTGCTTTGGCGCGAGGGGCCTTGGCGACCTCGGCAGTCAGGGCTTTCAACGTGGCTTTGGCATCGCCTACCAGGCCGATATCGACAGCGTAGCTCTTGCCGATTTCTTCCGGCTGCAGGTCGATCTGAATCAGTTTGCACTTGGAGAAATCGAAGCAGTAGCGGGGATCCCAGGAACTGCAATCGGATTCACCGAAGGCGGTACCGACGGCAAGAATAACATCGGCGGTACGGCAGCTTTCGTTGGCCAGGCGCGTACCCCAGATACCGGTCATGCCCAGGCCCAGCGGGCTGTGCTCGTTGAACACGCCCTTGGCGACCAGCGTAGTGGCCACCGGGGCGCCCAACAGTTCGGCGATTTCCCTCAATTCTTCCGTGGCGCCGGACAGATTCACACCATTACCGGCATAGATAACCGGGTTCTTGGCCTGTTGCAGCAGCTTGGCCGCCTCGGCCAGGCCTTGGGGATCGGCGACGGCGCGGGGGAAGTTCGGGCGACGACGCAGGGTATCGGGCGTAAATGTCACCTTCTGCTGGAACATGTCCATGGGCATGTCGATGAACACGGCGCCGGGGCGACCGGTAATGGCGAGGGTGAAGGCACGGTGCATGATGTCCTTCAGCCAGTTGACCTGGTCGACACGCCACACGCGTTTGCAGATGGGCTTCAACAAATCCTGTTGGGAGGCATCGTTGTGCAGGCGCATGCTCTGATGCGCTTCGCGCGGATGGTGATAGGACTGGGTATTGCCGGCGATCACGATCATGGGCGTACAGTCGCCTGCAGCGGTCGCGATGCCGGTGATGCCATTGGTCAGACCGGGCGACAAATGCAGATTAAGTACCGCGATCTTCTTGGACAGGCGGTAGTAGGCATCAGCGGCATGCGCTGCCTGCTGCTCGTGCCGGAAGGAGACGTACTCGATGCCGTGACGCTGACAGGCATCAATCAGTGCATAGTTGGTATGACCGCATTGCCCGAAGACTTTTTCAACGCCTTCTTCCTTCAGGCATCGCGCCATGAACATTGCACCAGTGATCTCTATGGACATATCTATTTACCCTTTTACTTAATTAACTCTCATCATCGGTGTACCTTGACTTCCGGACGCTGCGACCACATCAGGTTCTTCAACACTCGGTCGCACTGGCCATTCACTACCAACCGACAGGCAGTGAACACACTGAGGGGCTACCAAGGTAAGGACGCCCGCTCCACTGATCCACAAAAAATCCATGGGGCTTCAGCGTGCGCCGACAACACGAAATGATGTCGTCTGCTTCTCGCATCCCCATCCAGGGGTATCACGAACTGTTCCGTACACAATTCGTCCGCTTCACGGATAACGTCACGCTTGGCTAGCGAAGTGTTTCATCAGAATGAGGAGAACCCGAAGCAGGGGTCGAGGGCCATCCGCGACACCATTATAAAACGTGGGTGAAATATAGCGGGATTGTCGCCAATCATCCACTCAAACTGTCCGGCGAAAGTCCTCACGCAACCAGCTGATAACAGAACTGGACTCCGGCCTTACCCCACGCCAAATGCAGAAAGACTCAGCTGCCTGGGCAACGAGCATTCCCAACCCATCAGCACACGCGGCTACTTGCGGCGATGACCACTGTATAAAGGGCGTCGGCTCCATACTATAGTTAAGATCGTAGCTCCGCGCATCTGCAGCGAACAGGGTATCCGGCAAATCCAGATTGAACCCCTTGGCAATACCCGCGCTGGTGCCGTTGATCACCAGATCGAAACGATGCGGCTCCAGCTCTTCAATTCTACGGGCCTCAACGCGTCCAAGAGGCGCAAAGTGCCGCGCCAGGAGCTCCGCCTTTTCAAAAGTTCGATTGACCAGGGTGATGCATTTCGGACCGGCTTCCAGTAATGGGCCCAATACGCCCCGAGCTGTCCCACCCGCGCCAAGCAGCAAAATGTCACGACCTGCCACACCCCAGCCCAGGTTTTCCGTCAGATCAAACAGCAGCCCAAATCCGTCGGTGTTGTCGCCCAGTATGGTGCGGTCTTCCCTCTGCGCCAGCACGTTGACCGCTCCGGCGCGGACCGCGCGGTCTGTCATTTGATGCGCATAGGTATAGGCGTCTGTTTTAAAGGGCGCAGTCACATTCATCCCCCTGCCACCACCGGAGAAAAAGCTGTCCGCAGCGCGGACAAAATCGCCCGGTTCGACCAGCTGCTTGTCGTAACGCATGTCAAAATTGAACTGCTCGGCAAATAGCCTATGAATTTGGGGTGAAAGACTCTGGACTACAGGGTTCCCAAATAATGTGTACCGATCAGTCAAAATGTTTCCTCAAGCCAGTTTCTGTGCGGCAGGAATTTTGTGTACAGGTCAGCTTCCGCCGACCCTTCCAGGGGGCGCCAATCATAATGCCATTGCGCGACGGGTGGCAACGACATGAGGATGGACTCGGTGCGACCACCGGACTGCAAACCAAAGAGGGTGCCCCGATCCCAGACCAGATTGAACTCCACATAGCGGCCTCGCCGATAGGCTTGAAACTCGCGTTCCCGCTCGCCGTAAGGCGTGTCCCTGCGTCGTTCTACCAGCGGAGCGTAGGCATTGAGGTAGCTGTCGCCGATGGCGCGCAGCAAGGCAAAGCTGCGCTCAAACCCCAGCTCATTGAAGTCGTCGAAGAACAGCCCGCCCACGCCACGGGCTTCACCGCGATGCTTCAGGAAAAAATAGCGATCACACCACGACTTAAAACGCGGATAGATATCCTCGCCGAAGGGCATACAAGCGTCGCGCGCTGTTTTGTGCCAGTGAATCACGTCCTCTTCAAAGCCATAGTAGGGCGTCAGATCGTAACCGCCGCCGAACCACCAGACCGGCTCCTCGCCAGCTTTTTCCGCCACAAAGATGCGCACATTGGCGTGAGAAGTCGGCACGTAGGGATTGCGCGGGTGGATCACCAGGGACACACCCATAGCCTGAAAGGATCGACCCGCCAGCTCGGGCCGGGAAGCCGTGGCCGAAGGCGGCAGGCGATCGCCGTGAACATGCGAAAAGTTAACACCGCCCTTCTCGATCAACCTGCCTTGTTCCAGCACCCGTGTGCGGCCGCCGCCACCCTCGGGACGCGTCCAGGCATCTTCGCGAAAAACCTGCTCGGCATCGAGTTGTTCCAACCTCTGGCAAATGCGGTCCTGCAGCCCGAGCAGATAATCTTTGACCTTGTCTAATTGCATCTATTATCCCTTTCCTCTTGGCCGAATAACCCGGTCGGTGACCAGATCGCGAATCTCCGAAGCCCCGCCGCGATCGAGCAACTCACCAGGCAAAATATAATCCAGCCCGCGTGGAAAATATTGCCGCACGCGCAAAGCGTTGAGCGCTGCCGGTTTGCCCGCCGGATTGGCCGAGGTGGAAACCAGTGCCGAGCCCAAAAGCGAACAAAGTGCCGCTACCTGGGGGTGTCGGGTCAGGCGCACAGCGACCCGGTCCGAACCGCCCGTTATCCAGCCAGGTAGCGCAGACTGGGTGGGGATAAGCCAGGTGAGGGGATAGCCTGGGTCGCTGCTCAGTCGATCGAGCTGAGCGTGCGACAGCGCATTGACCGCGTCGCCGAGCTGACCGACCTCACCGGCTATGAGAATCAGCCCCTTCGTCTGGCTGCGACCCTTGAGCGCCAGAATGCGCGCTACGGCTTCGGGCTGAAAGGGATCACAGCCCAGACCCCAAACGCCCTCGGTGGCGTAGGCAATTACGCCGCCTTGCCGAACGCAACGCGCCGCGGTGGTCAGTGGGAAGGTGCGCAAAAAGGGACGCACAGCTCGACTCCGGAATTGCGGGAAAGGGGCGCAACTTACCGCAGCGCGCGGGTAGGGCACAAGTCACCGGCGCGTTCGACTGAACCCCTCAGGCGATCGATAAACTAACCTGCTCAGTTCAAGTTCACCGAGCTGGGCTGCCAATTCGGCGGCGCCCAGCCCGCTCATTTGCATCAACTCGTCAAAGCCCAAGCTATTTGCTCCCAGACAATCGAGCAGGGGATGCACCGCCTTTGGTCGGTCCGGCACGGTCGCCTCGGTGCGTGGTTGGTCCGTCGCTTGCAGCACGCCAAGCAGGCTGGATGCGCTCTCAACGACCTGGACTGCCGAGGTAACCAGGGTGGCACCCTCGCGAATCAGCTCGTGACAGCCCTGCTTGACCGGATCCTGCGCTCCGCCTGGTAGGGCACAGTTGGCACGACCCTGCTCCATAGCAAAGCGCGCGGTAATAAGAGAACCGGATCGGCACTTGGCTTCGACCACCACCACGGCAAGCGACAAACCGCTGATGAGTCGATTGCGCTGGGGGAAATTTTCCCGGCGCGGCGGTGTGCCCGGCGGGAACTCGGAAATCAACGCACCGCCTGTCGCCAGCATACGCTGCGCCAGGTTGCGATTTTCGGGTGGATAGATTTCGTCGACGCCGGTGGCCATCACTGCCAAGCTCGGCTGATTTTGCTCCAACGCGCCGCCATGCGCGGCGGCGTCGATACCCCGCGC
>JAYQPQ010000025.1:18318-24485 GCA_038145405.1 Porticoccaceae bacterium
ACACCGCGCGGCCCCCCGCGTGCAGCGGCCCGCGCCGCTGGTGGGCGGCCCGCACCGCCGCGATGCGCGGCGGCGTCGATACCCCGCGCCAGTCCGCTGGTAATGGCGAACCCCCGCCGCCAGTTCCCCGGCCAACTGAAAAGCCTCGTGCAGCCCGGCTCGAGAAGCCTGGCTGCTGCCCACCAGGGCTATTTGCGGCAGTGGCAATGCCGCCGCGGAGCCGCGCACAAAGAGCAACGCCGGGGGATCGGGAATTTCCGCCAAGAGCTGGGGGTAATCTGGCTGACCCAGAACCAGAGTCTGGGCTTGGACGCGTTCCCATATCTGGCGCCGACGGGCAATTTCGCGCCGTTGTCTGCGGACCTGGCTGGCAGGGTCCAGGCCACCTGCCGCGTGGAGGTGTTGATGCTGCAAAATTTGCAAGGGCGAGAAGCCCTGGCGCAAAACATCTGCCGGCAGTCGATTCGGAATGCCCTGCAGGCAAGTTAGAGCGAGGGCGGCATCGAGGTCATCCATGACCACTCCGGTTTAGTTAGGCATCAGGACAGGGCGAGACGATCTCCAACGGAAAGCGGTCGTTGCGCTTCCAGCACCAGGGCAAAGCTCATGCGCTCCAGGGTGCGGAAGATCATCAGCACGCCGGCCTGCTCATCGGGCAACTGCACACTGCCGCCTTCGACGCGATCGCGCACGCGCTCGCCGCGCTGCATAACGGCCAGCACGTGGCCCGGGCTCAGGCCCTGATCGCGCCCCACATTTAGTGCCACCACATCGAGTTGGCCGATATTGCTGACGCCACCCTCGACGGCCATGATCTCGCCATTAACGGGCGCTGCCGGAATGGACGGGAAAATCACCGGGTCGAGCTGATCCTGCTGGAGCGGCAACAAGATGTCGCCGATGTTAATTTCGCTGGCGCTCTCGTAAACGCTTAGCCGGGCAATATCGCCGTCCAGGCGTGCTCTGCGCACCGAACCCATGTAGTCGGCGCGGATGCCAAGCACGTCGCGCGTGACCGGATCCCGGTACCCGTCGCCGACCCGATAAATCTGAAATATCTGCACGTCCGGGCTAAAACTGCCCCGTGCATAGAGGTCATCGCCCGCTCCCATGAGGGTGCGGCCCTGGGGCCCCGCCAGAACATAGGGTGCATTTTCAGCCGTGTCTTCGTCGATCACCCGGGTGCGGGAAAAGAATTCGCGGATGGCGTCGAGAGGGATGGAGTCGATAGCTTGCAGGGACGGCAGGGTGCGCATTTCCGGAGACAGGCGAACCGTCGTGCTGGGCGTACTAGCTGTTCTTCGAGCCAACTCGAGGCGGGGCTGGCCGTCGACATAGCGCAGGCGCAAAATGTCGCCGGGATAAATCAGGTGCGGATTCTCGATTTGCGGGTTGACGTACCAGATATCCGGCCACTTCCAGGGATCCTCCAGGAACAGGGAGGAGATGTCCCAGAGCGTGTCCCCGGGCTGCACGATGTACTCCTGAGGATAGTCGTCGCGAACGGCAACCTGGGCAAAGGCCAGGCTGGGTAGCAGCAGCAGTGAGGTAATCCAGCTTTTTGCCAACATGGGGAGCATCCTCGGGCTCGTCTCACCGGCGCATAAGCTATAATAATTAACCTTGAAACTCCATTGCCAAGTTCACATATGTGCACTGGTTGCAAGAAAAAATTGCCGTTGCCGAGGCCTTCATGGCGATACTGAACATTCTGGAATTTCCCGATCCGCGACTGCGCACGGTGGCCAAGCCGGTGACCGAGGTCAACGACGAAATTCGCCGCCTTTGCGATGACCTGCTGGAAACCATGTATGCCGCTCCCGGCATTGGTCTGGCCGCGACGCAATGCAACGTGCACAAGCGTGTATTGGTTTGCGATGTGTCCGAGGACAACAGCGAGCCCCTGGCCTTGATCAATCCGCAAATCGAGATACTCGACGAGACGCCACAGAATTTTGATGAAGGCTGTCTGTCGGTTCCGGGCTTCTTTGAAACTGTGCAACGTCCTGCGCGCATTCGTGTCACCGCCCTGAACCGCGAAGGGGAGCCGATCAGTTTTGAGCCGGAAGGCCTGCTCTCCGTATGCATTCAGCACGAAGTGGATCACCTCGACGGCAAGTTGTTCGTGGACTACATTTCACCGATCAAGCGACAGCGCATTCGCAAAAAGCTCGAGAAACAAAGCAAGGTCAACGCCTGAGGGCTCGCATGCCGTGAACATTGTCTTCGCCGGCACGCCTGACTTTGCCCGCGCCTTCCTGCAGGACATCCTCGACTGTGCGCGGCACCGGGTGGTTGCGGTTTACACCCAACCCGATCGTCCTTCGGGTCGCGGCAAGCAGCTGCAGGCCAGCCTGGTCAAGGAGCTCGCGGTGGCGCACCAGATACCGATCTGTCAACCCCTCAGCCTGCGCGATAGCGCGGCACAACAGGCATTGGCGGCACTCGCCCCCGATCTGATGGTGGTGGTGGCCTATGGCCTGATCTTGCCGCAGGCCGTGCTCGATATTCCCACTCATGGCTGTATTAATGTTCACGCCTCATTACTACCACGCTGGCGCGGCGCCGCACCCATCCAGCGCGCCGTAGGTGCCGGCGATCGGCACAGCGGTATCAGTCTGATGCGCATGGAGGCCGGACTGGACACCGGCCCGGTGCTGGCCGAAGCCAGCCTGGAACTGGACCCGCGCGAAACGGCCGGCAGTTTGCATGATCGCTTGATCAACCTGGGCCTGCCCCTGTTGCGCGATGTGCTCGACCGGATTCCTTCGATCTATGCCAGCGCCCGTGTGCAGGACGAAGCCCAGGCAAGCTACGCAAACAAGATCACACCGGCTGACGCTTGCATCGACTGGTCGCGACCGGCTGCGGAAATCGAGCGCCAGGTGCGCGCCATGCAGCCCGTACCCGGCGCCTATACCTGGCTGGGCCGCGAGCGAATAAAGATCTGGCGCGCCCATGCCGAGCCGGGCGCTGCAGCACCCGGACAGCTGGTGCACCAAGGGCCGCAGGCCATCGCGGTTGGCTGTGGCGAGGGACTGCTGGTGCTGGAAGAGGTGCAATTGCCGAGTAAGCGTGCCATGGCGATCGCCGAGCTGTTGCGCGGCCATTCGGGCCTGTTCGCTCCGGGTACCTGGCTGCGGGTCGCTTCGGTTTGAACGCGCGCGCCCAGGCGGCCCGATTTCTGGCTCCGGTGCTGCGCGGACAGGGCTCGCTCGGGCATCCGACTGATTTGGGGGATGCAGCACTGGTTGCCGAGCTGTGTTACGGCACGCTGCGTTTTGCACCGCGGCTTACAGAGTTGCTCAAGGTCCTGCTGAGCAAGCCGTTGCGGGCTAAGGATGCCGATATCGAGGCGCTGCTCCTGGTAGGCCTTTACCAGCTGGAGCAAACCCGCATTCCCGATCACGCTGCCGTCGATGAATGTGTCACGGCGGCGCGGCAACTCGGCAAATCCTGGGCCGCCGGCATGGTCAATGCGGTATTGCGCAACCGTCTGCGTCGAGCGGCCGAACTCGAACGTCAGCTGGAAAATAATGCCGTGTTTCGCTGGGCCCATCCCTCCTGGATGATCGATGCGCTGTTCCGGCAATGGCCGATACAAGCCGAGGCTATTCTGGGCGCCAATAACCAACGGCCGCCGATGACCCTGCGCGTGAATCTGCTCAAACAGACGCGCGACCAGTATCTGCAGCGGCTTCAGGAAGCGGGCATCGTCGCTCGCCTGGGCAAGCTTTCTGCTGCAGCCATTACGCTTGAGCAGCCCTGCGCCGTGAGCGCGCTGCCGGGTTTCGAAGAGGGATGTGTCAGCGTGCAGGATGAGGCGGCGCAGCTCTGTGCCGAATTGCTGTCTCCGGCACCCGGACAGCGGGTACTGGACGCCTGTGCGGCGCCCGGGGGAAAATCCTGCCATCTGAAAGAATTTACCCCCGGCTCAATATTGGTTGCCTGCGATATTGATAGTGAGCGCTTACAAAGGGTAGCTCAGAATTTGCTTCGTCTGGGCCTCGAGGCGGAACTCGAGTGTTGCGATTGCGGCGACGCCGAGGCAGTGGCGGAACTTGCGCCCTTCGATCAGATTCTGCTCGATGCGCCCTGCTCCGGCACCGGCGTCATCCGTCGCCACCCCGACATCAAACTGGTGCGACGTCCGGGTGATATTTCTCAGTTTGTCGCGCAGCAGGAGCGACTGCTCGATGCACTGTGGCCCAGGCTCAAGCCCCACGGGTTGTTACTTTATGTGACCTGCTCCATCATGCCGGAAGAAAATGCCGAGCTAATCGACCGTTATTTGGCTCGTTGCGGGAGTGCCCAGGCGCTTCCCATTGCGGCGAAATGGGGTGTCGAAGCCGGCGTCGGACGCCAGTTGTTACCGGCTATCGACGGCACCGACGGCTTTTACTTTGCCCTCTTGAGAAAAACAACAGGATAAGCACGCAAGTATGAAAATCGTGATCATTGGCGCCGGACGAGTCGGCAGCAGCCTGGCGGAAAACCTGGCCAGTGAAGCCAACGACATCACGCTGATCGACACAGAAGAGGAATTGCTGCAGGATTTGCGGGATCGCCTCGATATCCGCACGGTGCGCGGCCAGGGTTCACATCCGCAGGTGTTGGAGCAGGCCGGTATTCAGGACGCCGACATGCTGGTTGCGGTTACTACCCATGATGAAGTCAACATGGTGGCCTGCCAGATCGCGCATTCGCTGTTCCATACCCCACACAAGATAGCCCGCGTTCGCTCCGTGGGCTACACCAATGACGAAGTCGGCCCGCGCCTGTTCAGCTCGGACAACATGCCAGTCGATGTCGTGATCACACCGGAACAGCTGGTAACCAATCACCTGGTAAGACTGATCAACCAGCCCGGCGCGTTGCAGGTGGTGGACTTCGCCGATGCCAAGGTGCAACTGGTGGGTGTCCGCGCCGTGAAAGGTGCGCCCATGGTAGGGGAGGCGATTAATCGGCTGAAGGATCATGTGCCGGATGTGGAAACTCGGGTCGCCGCCATCTACCGCCAGAACCGCCCCATTATTCCGGAAGGCGATACCACGATTCAGGAAGGCGATGAGGTGTTCTTCATCGCAGCGCGCAAACACATCCGCTACATCATGCGAGAACTGGCCGATCGCCAGGACGCCTACAAGCGCATTATTGTTGCCGGTGGCGGCAACATCGGCTTCCGTCTGGCCGCCGCTCTGGAGGGCGACTACCAGGTAAAGGTTATTGAGATGGAGAGCAACCGTTGCGAGTATCTCGCCGAAAACCTGCATCGCACCATCGTGCTCAACGGCAATGCGTCGGATCAGGATCTGCTGCTGGAGGAGGGCATTGACTCCACTGATGTCTTTCTCGCCCTGACCAACAACGACGCCGCCAATATCATCTCATCCATGCTGGCTAAGCGCCTGGGCGCCGGCAAGATCATTACCCTGATCAACTATCCCGTTTATGTGGATCTGATGCAGGCCAGTGAAATCGACATTGCGATTTCGCCGGCACAGATTACCACCAGCGCGCTGCTGTCCTTTGTGCGGCGCGGCGATACGCTCAAGGTACACAGCCTGCGGCGCGGTGCCGCCGAAGCCATGGAAATCGTCGCCCATGGCGATGCCCGGGTATCCAAGGTGGTGGGACGTAAAGTCAGCGAAATCAAACTGCCCGATGGCGCCACTATCGGCGCTGTCGTGCGCCAAAAAGACGGCGATACCGAGGTGCTGATGGCCACGGGCGAATTGATCATTCAGGATCGAGACCACTTGATTATCTTCCTGGCCGACAAGCAGGACGTGCGCAAGATCGAGCAGCTTTTCCAGGTCAGCGTGACCTTTTTCTAAGATAGCTGGAGCAAAAGGTTCTAGATGGTTCACTTCGGCGTCATTTTCCGCATCCTCGGCCTGCTGCTGATGCTTTTCAGCCTCAGCTATCTGATTCCTGTCGGCGTCAGCCTTGCCTATCAGGATGGCCACGCAAGTCCCTTTATTTACTCACTGCTTATCACCATGACGCTGGGCGCTCTACTCTGGCTGCCTTTTGCGCGGAGCGAACAGGAAATGCGCTCCAGGGATGGTTTTCTTATCACCGTTTCATTCTGGATCGTTCTGGGAATAGCCGGCGCGCTTCCGCTTTACCTTAGCGATCGTCAGGAACTGATCGTCACCGAATCA
>JAYQPQ010000026.1:0-24455 GCA_038145405.1 Porticoccaceae bacterium
GAGTGGTGTCGCCAACGTTCTCGGCATGGGCGCGGATAATCTCGGCGTCCAGGTCGGTGCGAACGAAATAGATGCCCTCATCGACACCGGCCGGCGACAGAGTAAGACGAATCTTCTGTCCGGTGTGCAAGCCGACACCGGTGGCACGAATCGTGTTTTTGAGGGTGCGCTGCCGAATCATGCGACTGGCGGTTCCTTTGCGATATTGCCGGGCATTTTAGCAGCTAAATGCCACAATCCTAATAGCTAGGTAACAAAAGGACTAAATTGCGGGGCAACCATACGGGCGGTGGCAAGCGCCAGCCACCGCCCGATGGTAAAACAAGGCGACTGGAGTTAGTCAGCCTGACGACGCAAAAAGGCCGGAATATCCAGATACTCCATGTTTTCCGCCAGCTTTTCCGCTGCATTGCCGCGGCCGTTGTGGGCGCGGTTGGTGCGGATCACGGTCGGAATATCGAGTTCCTGGTAGTCCGGTGCCACAGCTCGCGATACCCGCTCCAGGGTATTGTCGACGACCTTGGTAGGACGCGCCTGCTGGATATTGCCCAAACCGGTGGCGACCACAGTGACCCTTAGTTCATCCTCAAAGGTGGGGTCGATCACCGTACCAACCACGACCGTGGCATTGTCGGAGGCAAACTCTTCGACCGTATCGCCCACTTCGGAGAACTCGCCCAAGCTCAGGCTCGGCCCGGCCGTGATATTGACCAGAATGCCCTTGGCACCGGTCAGGTCGATATCGTCCAGCAGCGGGCTGCGCACCGCTTTTTCGGCGGCTTCGCGAGCACGGTTTTCACCGATAGCTGAACCGGTTCCCATCATGGCCATGCCCATCTCCGCCATCACGGTACGCACGTCGGCGAAGTCGACATTGATCATGCCGGGGCGGATGATGAGGTCGGCAATGCCCTGAACCGCACCGTGCAACACATCGTTGGCGGCAGCAAAGGCACTGACCAGACTGACATCGCGACCCAGTACGGCCAACAGCTTGTCGTTAGGCACGGTGATGAGCGAGTCCACACACTCCTCGAGCTCGCGCAGGCCCTTCTCGGCGATGGCCATGCGCTTCTTGCCTTCAAATATGAACGGCTTGGTCACTACAGCGACGGTGAGAATTCCCATATCGCGAGCCACACTGGCCACAATGGGTGCACCACCGGTTCCGGTGCCGCCGCCCATGCCAGCCGTGATAAAGACCATGTCGGCACCCTCGAGCACATCGGCGATGCGATCGCGGTCTTCCATGGCAGCCTCGCGGCCGATCTCCGGATTCGCTCCGGCACCCAATCCCTTGGTGATATGGGTTCCGAGCTGGAATACCGTTGCACCCGTCAGGTCCTTAAGGGCCTGTGCATCGGTATTGGCGCAGATGAATTCCACACCCTCGACCTGATGGTTGATCATATGGCGTACAGCGTTGCCGCCGCCGCCCCCTACACCTATCACTTTAATGACCGCGTTTTGCGGTATGGTGTCAACGAGTTCGAACATGGCGCTTTCCTCCTAAAGTTCGAGTTTCGAGTTAAAAATTGCCCTTGAACCAGCCCTTCACCTTGGTGAGCCAGCCCTCTTCATCCAAATCACGCCGGTGCCCCGGCTTGCCTTCGGTTTGTTGCATCAGGCCGTAGTGCAACAGTCCCACGCCCGTCGCGTAGATGGGATTGGCCACGATGTCGGACAGCCCGGTGACGTTCTGCGGCAGGCCGAGCCTTACCGGCAGATGGAAAATTTCTTCGGCGAGCTCTACCACGCCTTCCATCTTGGCGGTGCCGCCCGTCAGTACGATGCCGCCCGCCAGCAGCTCTTCGTAGCCGCTGCGGCGAATCTCTGCCTGTACCAAAGTGAAGAGCTCCTCGTAGCGCGGCTCCACAACTTCGGCCAGCGCCTGCCGCGAAAGATTGCGCGGCGCGCGGTCGCCCACCGTGGGCACCTTGATGGTCTCCTCGGGCTTGGCCAAACTGGCCAGGGCACAGGCGTATTTGATTTTCAGTTCTTCGGCGTGCGGTGTCGGGGTACGCAGCGCCATGGCGATGTCGTTGGTCACCTGATCACCGGCGATGGGGATAACGCCGGTATGGCGAATCGCACCCTCGGTAAAAATGGCAATATCGGTCGTGCCGCCACCGATATCCACCAGGCAGACGCCCAGTTCCTTCTCGTCTTCGGTCAGCACGGCGTAAGCTGAAGCCAGTTGCTCGAGAATGATGTCGTCGACATCCAGTCCGCAGCGGCGAATGCATTTTTCGATGTTCTGCATGGCGTTGACGGCGCAGGTCACAAGATGCACCTTGGCTTCGAGCCGAACACCCGACATGCCGAGCGGCTTGCGCACACCCTCCTGGTTATCGATGACATACTCCTGCGGCAGGATATGCAGCACCTTCTGATCGGCGGGGATGGCCACCGCCTGGGCGGCGTCGATGACACGTTCGATGTCCAGCTGATGCACTTCGCGATCGCGGATGGCGACGATACCGTGCGAGTTGAGGCTGCGGATGTGGCTGCCGGCTATACCGGCGTAAACCGAGTGGATGCGGCAACCTGCCATGAGTTCGGCTTCCTCGATGGCACGCTGAATGGATTGCACCGTGGACTCGATATTGACCACCACGCCCTTTTTCAGCCCGGTGGAGCGATGTGAGCCGAGGCCGACGACCTCGAGTTCACCAGACGATCCCACCTCGCCGACGATAGCCACCACCTTGGATGTGCCTATGTCCAGGCCTACGATCAGATTGCCTTCAGCTGAAGTCCCCATCTTGCTCTCCCGCTAGGAATTTGCCCGCGACGGAGGAGAGGCATTTGCCTGCCACCCCACCACCAGGCCGTGTGTATATCGGGCATCGATGTAGGCCACCCTCTGCTCCATATCCTGGAGCTCAAATTGCCAAACTCGTATGACCCGCTGAATCTTCTGGCGCAGATCTGTGCTGCCCAGTTCTACGCCAACACCATTGTCGAGACGCACAAACCAGTCGCCAGAGGCGCGCTGGTGCAGCTCGTGAATATGCAGATCGGCCTGATCGAGAGCCAAGGCCAGAATGCGGAACTGAGTCATGAGCAAACTGGGTTCGGTCTGTTCGCTGAATACCAGCGGCAGACCGCTATAGTCGGTGCGTGCCGGCGCCCGAATCACCTGACCACTCTCACTCAAAAGCCCGATATCCGACAGGCGCATCACTGGCTGGTATTCCACAATCTGAATCTGTAACCGGTTGGGCCAGACGCGTGAAACCGCCGCCGATTCGACCCAATCCGCGGTTTCGATGGTCGCCACCAGCCCCTCGAGATCGACCGAAAGAAAGCCCGCCGCGAGATAGGGCTGAGCCAAGCGAGCCACTTCCTGCTGACTAAAATTGAGGTAATCGCCAACCAGCACAATTTCCTCGATCGGCTGGTCGAGCCAGGTATAGGCCTTCACCCCCAGTGCGCCAGTCGCCGCGAGCACACCCGTCAGGGCCAGCACCAGGCCGAGATAGCGCAGACGGCTGCCCAGGCCGCGCAGGCGATAGCCTCGCGATGCTGCCGCCTTGCGCCGGGCTGCCTGGGGTCGACTGCTAATCTCGGCCATTGCTCACCTCCAGCAATATTTGCTCCAGCAGATTGCCAAATTCGTAGCCGGCTTCACGGGCAGCCATGGGCACCAGGCTGTGGCTGGTCATGCCAGGCACGGTGTTGACCTCGAGCAAATAGGGCTCGTCGTGCTCGTCCAGCAACAGGTCTACCCTGCCCCAGCCACGGCAGCCAACAGCGCGAAATGCATCCAGCGCCAGTCGCTGCAGCCGCAGGGTAAACTCGGTCGGCAGCGGTGCCGGACAGAGGTAGCGGGTCGCATCAGAGAGGTACTTGGCGTCGTAGGTGTAGAACTCGTCCTGCACCTGCAACTGAATAATGGGAAGGCTCAGCTCGCCCAGCACACCAATAGAAAACTCTCGGCCGCTCAGCCAGCGCTCGGCCATGACCCGGCTGTCGTACTGGGCGGCATTGAGATAGGCAGCTTCGAGCTCCTCCGCTGTGCGCGCCTGGGCCATGCCGATACTGGAGCCCTCGCGCACCGGCTTGACCATTGCGCGGCCACCCAATTGCTGCAGGTTCGCCGCCCAGTCGGTTGCCGGTTCCAGCAGACTAAATTCGGCAGTCGGCAGACCAATGCCCAGCCAGAGCTGCTTGCAACGCACCTTGTCCAGCGCCAACGCAGAAGCCAGCACGCCACTGCCGGTGTAGGGCATGCCGCGCAAATCGAGCAAGGCCTGAATGCGGCCGTCTTCACCGGCGCCGCCATGCAGGGCGATAAAGGCAATATCCGCCTTGAGCGCAGTGATTTGATCGACCATGTTGGCGCCGAGATCAACCGGCACAACCTGATGACCGCGCGCGCGCAGTGCTTCGATCACCGCCTGGCCGCTGAGCAGAGAAATCTCCCGTTCCGCGGAGACTCCGCCGTAAAGCACGGCGATATGCTGCCCTCTCATTGCAGCGCCCTTTCTTTCAGATTGCTGGCCAGGCGGCTGACGCTGCCAGCGCCCTGGGTGATGACCAGATCATCGGCGCGCACCAGGTCGGCAACCAGGTCGGGAATGTCATCGATGCTCTCGACAAAAATTGGGTCGACCATGCCGCGCTGGCGGATCGAACGGCACAGATTGCGTCCATCGGCGCCTGGTATCGGCTCTTCGCCAGCGGCGTAGACATCGGTCACGATGAGCTGATCCACGGTCGACAACACCTGCACGAAGTCGTCGTACAGATCGCTGGTGCGGGTGTAGCGATGTGGCTGGAAAATCATGAACAGCCGGCGATTGGGGAAGGCGTCGCGAACGGCGCCAATGGTGGCCGCGACTTCGCGCGGGTGATGGCCGTAGTCGTCCACCAGCATGGCCGTGCCTCCGCCGAAGCTAAATTCTCCGAGCAGTTCGAAGCGTCGTTCGACACCTTCAAATTGAGCCAATCCGGCAATAATGTGTTCGTCAGCCACGCCCTCGTCGGTTGCCACAGCGGCGGCGGCAGCGGCGTTGAGGGCATTGTGGCGACCCGGCACGCGCAGCTGGATGGTCAGGGGAGCAAAGCCTTCGGGACGCCGCAGTAGCATCTCCGTTTGCAGGCCGCGCACTTTGCAATCGAGAATGCAGAAGTCTGCCTTCTCGTCAAAACCATAGGTCAGAATTGATCGGTTGACGCGCTCGAAGATGGCCCGCAGGTCGCGGTCATCCAGGCACAGTACGGCAAGCCCGTAAAACGGCAGGTTGTGCAGGAATTCCACGAAGGTCTGCTGCAGGCGGGAAAAATCGCCGCCGTAGGTGCCCATGTGGTCGGCATCAATATTGGTAACCACCGCCGTCATGGGCTGCAAATGCAGGAAGGAAGCGTCGCTCTCATCGGCCTCGGCAATCAGGTAGCGACTCTGGCCAAGACGCGCGCTGGCCGCATTTTGCCGCACTACACCCCCTACCACGAAGGTAGGATCCAGCCCGGCGGCGCCAAAGATGCTGGCCACCATACTGGTGGTCGTGCTCTTGCCATGAGTGCCCGCCACCGCAATGCCGTGGCGAAAGCGCATCAGCTCTGCCAGCATCTCAGCGCGCGGCACGACCGGAATGCGATGCTCCACGGCAAAGGCGACTTCCGGATTGGCGCGATTGATTGCCGAGGACACCACCACCACGTTGGCAGCGCCGACATGGCTGGCCTGGTGGCCAATTTTCACCTCGATACCCTGCTTGCGCAGGCGATGTACTGTCTCAGACTCGTGCATATCCGAGCCGGTCACCCGATAGCCCAGATTCGCCAGCACCTCGGCGATACCGCTCATGCCGGCGCCTCCAATACCGACAAAATGCACCGTCTCAATGCGGCGCATTTCCGGCATGTAAAAACTCGAGCCGGCCATTAGAGATTCTCCCGACACAGGGCAGCGATGTGGGCCGCGGCACCGGGGAAAGCGCGCTGACGTGCCGCCCTGGCCATGCGCATCAGCCCGTCTCGATCAAGCAGGCCCTCGATCTTCGAGGCCAGCACCTCGGCGTTCGCCTCAGCTTCATCCATCACCTCAGCGGCACCGGCCTCGACCAGCCACTGCGCATTGGCGTGCTGATGGTCGTCGATGGCATGCGGATAGGGCACCAGAATCGATGCCACGCCTGCCGCGGCCAACTCGGCCACCGTCATGGCACCAGACCGGCAGATCACCAGGTCGGCCCAGCGGTAGGCTTCAGCCATGTCCTCGACGAATCGTTCGACGCGCGCGGCGAGGCCAGCCGCGGTATAGGCCTGGGTGGTCTCATCCAGCCAGCGATTGCCGCATTGATGGCGAATTTCGATGGCTTGCTGGCAGCGACGCAGTGCCTGCGGCAGACTCTGATTGAGGAAGCGCGCACCCTGGCTTCCACCCAGCACCAGAATACGGAAGGGGCCGGTTCGCATACCCAGACGCAGTTCGGGGGCTTCCAGATGCTCGACCGATTCGCGCACCGGATTGCCGACCAGGCGCGCTCCCGGCAGCGAGCCCGGGAAAGCTTCCAATACCTGGGTAGCCAGATGGCGCAGCAGACGATTGGTGGTGCCTGCCACGGCATTTTGCTCATGGATGATGAGTCGACGGCGACGCACCCAGGCCACGACACCGCCTGGACCGCTGACGAAGCCGCCAAATCCGAGCACCACCGAAGGATTGACTTGACTGAGGACGCGATTGGCCTGCCATAGCGCCCTGGCCAAACGCCAGGGTGCGCCCAACTGCGCCATCCAGCCTTTGCCGCGTAGCCCGGAGACCTGAATCAGATGCAGCGGGATGGCCTGTCCCGGCACCAGTTTCTCCTCAATGCCACCCACGGCGCCGAGCCAGCTCACGCCGATTCCCGATTCGCGCAATTTGCGGGCCACTGCGAGGGCAGGAAAAACGTGACCGCCAGTGCCACCAGCCATGACCAGCACCCGCTCATTCGCGACCATAGGCCCCCCTTGCGGTCCGCGAATTGAGCGGGGACAACTCTATGCTCAGGCGCAAACAAAGCGCCGCCAGAAATAGACAAACCAGCAGGCTGTTGCCGCCATAGCTAATGAAGGGTAGCGTCAGCCCCTTGGTAGGAAACAGACCGGAGGCCACGCCCATATTGATGAGCGACTGCACACCGAAGAGCACCGCCACGCCCAGCGCCACATAGCCACTAAACTCCTGCTTGGCGCGCAGGGCCTGGAGCCCGAGCCGGGCGAGACGAAAGACGATAAAGAGGTAGAGCGCTATCACCAGCAATACCCCAAACAGACCGAGCTCCTCGGCAAGAATGGCGAAGATGAAGTCGGTGTGAGCCTCGGGCAGATAAAAGAGCTTCTGCAACGAGTTACCCAGCCCGACGCCGAACCATTCGCCGCGACCGAAGGCAATCAGCGACTGGGTTAGCTGGTAGCCTGTGTTGAACTGATCGGCCCAGGGGTCGAGGAAGGCGGTGATGCGCTGCATACGATAGGGCGAACTCATCGCCAGGATGCCCAGTCCAGCCACGCCTCCGGCTGCCATAAGCAGAAAGATGCCCAGGCGGATGCCAGCCAGGAATAGCAGGGTGCATGTGACGCCAGTCAAAACGACCACGGAGCCGAAATCCGGCTCCAGAATCAGCAGCAACACCATCAGCAACAGCAACCCGATGGGTACGGAGAAGCCGTGCCAGTGCGTGCGCAAATCTTCGCCTCGCCGCACCAGGTAACCGGCCAGAAACAGGATCATGGCGATTTTTGCCAGCTCCGATACCTGCACCGTCATCAACCCCGTATTAATCCAGCGTTGGGCGCCGTTGACGCGAATACCTATACCGGGAATCAGCACCAGAGCCAGCAGGCCGATGGCGCCGATTAGCAGCAGGGGGCTCAGTCGATACCAGGCGCTAATGGGCACGCGTAGAACCACCAGCGCGATGCTCAGGCCCATGGCCAGATACACCAGGTGGCGCTTCAGAAAATAGAGCTGATCGGACTGCATTTCCTGGGCCAGATTGATGGAGGCTGAGGCCACCATGACCAGACCGATGCTCAGGGCTGCCAGCACGGCGATCAGCAGCGGCATGTCGACACCGCGAAAATCGAGCAGCATCTGCAGGCGATCGGATAGCTTCATGGCAGCTCTCCTACGGCAGCCTGGAAGGCCAGGCCCCGCGCCACATAGTTATCGAACATATCCATGCTGGCGCACGCCGGTGAGAGCAGCACAATATCGCCCGATCGAGCCAGACTGGCCGCCACATCGACCGCGGCCTGCATGGACATGGCAAACAGCGGTTGCACTCCGGCCGGTGCTACAGCTGCCAGCTGGCGGGCATCCTTGCCGATCAGAATCAGGCCATGCAGGCTGTCGGCAAAAACCTCCGCCAGCGGGGCGAAGTCCTGCCCCTTGCCCAGGCCGCCGGCAATCAAAATGATATTGCGCTGGCTGGCCAGGCCTTTCAGGGCAGCAGCGCAGGCGCCGACATTGGTCGCCTTGGAATCGTCGACCCACTGCACGCCAACTCGATCGCGCACCAGTTGGCAACGATGCGGTAGTCCCTCGAAGTTGCGCAGCACCTCAAGAATGGCTGGCGACCCGATGCCCAATGGTTCGGCAATGGCACAGGCAGCCAGTGCATTGCTCCAGTTGTGCCGGCCCACCAGGCTGAGTTCGGCGACCGGCAGGATGAGATCGCGCCCGCGCGCCAACCAATCCCGACCCTGGTGCCGGCGGATGCCAAAGTGGGCGAGGTCCGGCTCGTCCAGTCCGAAACTGACTTCGCGCTGACTGCTGGTGGCCATGGGCTGAGTCAGTGCATCGTCGCGATTCCACACCAGGCAATCAGCGCCCAGGTAGATGCGCTGCTTGGCGGCGTGGTATTCACGCATGCCGGCGTAGCGATCCAGGTGATCCTGTGACAGGTTGAGAATGCAGGCCACTTCAGCCTGCAGCGACTGCGTGCACTCCAGCTGAAAGCTGGACAGCTCAAGCACGTAAAGCTTGCGGTCTGCATCGAGCAGATCGAGCGCTGGTGTGCCCAGGTTGCCGCCGACGCCGGGATGCAAACCTGCCGCTGCCGCCATCTCTCCCACCAGACGCGTGACCGTACTCTTGCCGTTGGAACCGGTGATGGCCGCAACCGGCGCGTCGGCAAGTCCGGCAAAAAGTTCGATGTCACCAACTACCTCGGCGCCGGCCTGGCGCGCCCGAACGATAGCGGGCGTTTCCAGCGCAAGGCCGGGGCTCAGCACAATTTCCGCGTAATGCTCGAGCTGCCAGCTATCGGCATTGCCCGTAACCATTTCAACGCCGGGAAAGTCGGTACGCAGACCATCCAGCCCAAGCGGCGCCGTGCGCGTGTCATACCAGTCAAAACGGATGCCGGCGCGCTGCCAGTGACGCGCAACAGACTGGCCGGTAATGCCCATGCCTATCACTGCTCTGTCCCGATCTGTCGCAATGCGCTCAACCATGATCACCTATCTGATCTTCAGGGTAGCCAGGCCAATCAGGACCAGCATGATGGTGATAATCCAGAAGCGCACGATCACGCGCGGCTCCGGCCAGCCCTTGAGCTCGAAGTGATGGTGCAGCGGCGCCATGCGGAACACGCGGCGACCGGTCAGCTTGAACGAGGCCACCTGGATAATGACGGACACTGTTTCCATCACGAACACGCCGCCCATGATGAAGAACACGATCTCGTGGCGCGTGATCACGGCAATTACGCCCAGCGCAGCGCCCAGGGCCAGGGCGCCCACATCGCCCATAAAGACTTGCGCCGGATAGGTGTTAAACCAGAGAAAGCCAAGCCCAGCGCCGCCCAGGGCTGCACAGAAAACCACCAGTTCGCCCGTGCCCGGGATGAAGGGAATCTGCAGATAGCTGGAGAACTGGGCGTTGCCGACCAGATAGGCAATGATGCCCAGCGCGCCGCCAATGGCGACCGAGGGCAGAATTGCCAGCCCATCGAGGCCATCGGTCAGATTGACCGCGTTGCTCGAGCCGACGATGACAAAGTAAGCCAGCACCAGGTAGAAGGGTCCCAGATCGAGGGCAAAATCCTTAAGGAAGGGCAGGAATAGCTGGGTCTCTGCTGGCACATCGGCCACCGCATAAAGATAGGCGGCGGCGGCAAGACCGAAAACCGACTGCCAGAAATACTTCCAGCGCGCCGACAGACCCTTGGGATTCTTGTGCACGACCTTGCGATAGTCATCGACAAAGCCGATCACGCCAAAGGCGGTGGTCACCACCAGCACCACCCACACATAGTGGCTGTCGAGGTCCGCCCACAGCAGGGTGCTGACAAAGACCGAAACCAGAATAAGCGCCCCGCCCATGGTTGGCGTACCCGACTTCTGCAGATGTGAGCGCGGCCCGTCATCCCTTACCGACTGGCCGATCTGCATGTAGTTCAGCCGGCGAATCATGGGCGCGCCAAACACCATAGAAATGGTCAGCGCAGAGAGCACCCCGAGGATGGCCCGAAATGTCAGGTAGCCGAACAGATTGAATCCGGAATGAAATTGCGAGAGGTATTCAGTCAGCCAGAGAAGCATGTTGTCTTCCCTCCCCTTGGATAATTTGTTCTACGAGGCGATCCAGGCCAGCACTGCGCGAACCCTTGACCAGCCATACGTCGCCCTGGGCCATTTCGGTACGGGCAAATTCGGCGAGCTCGTCGATGTTGCTGAAATGTTGCGCGCCAGCGGCAAAGGCCACACAGGCGGCCGCCGCCAGATCGCCGACTCCCAGCAGAGCGCTGACGCCCCGCTCGCGCGCGAAGTGTCCAATTTCTGCGTGCATCTGCTCGGTGTCGGGTCCCAACTCGCCCATATTCCCCAGCACCAGCACGGAACGGCCGGGGAACTGGCGCATAGCGTCAATGGCGGCGCGCACCGAAACCGGGTTGGCGTTATAGCTGTCGTCGAGCACCAGTGCGCCGTGTAATCCCGGCCGTGGCGTCAGACGACCCGGCACGGGCTGGACTGCCGCCAAACCCCTACCGATTGCGGCGAGCTCCAAGCCCAGTGCCAAACCGACGCCGGCAGCGGCCAGCGCGTTTTCCACATTGGCCCTACCCAGCAGGGGCAGGCACACCTCGACTTCGCCGCGCGCCGCGCAAATACGGAATCTGCTACTGGTCGGAGCGAGTTCGAGTGCTTCGCACCAAAGATCGGCGCCGCAATCGGCACGCATGGAAAAATGCAATTGATTGGCGCCGGCGATGGAGCAGAAATAATCCGCACCCTCGCTATCGAGATTGATAACCGCTATGCCCGCTGCGCCCAGGCTCTCGTAAATTTCGCCTTTGGCACGGACGATATTGCCGCGACTGCCGAAGCGCTCCAGATGCGCGACACCGATGTTGTTAACCAGCGCCACGTCGGGCATCACCATGTCGGCCAGATAGCTTATATCGCCGAGACGGGCGGCGCCCATTTCGATGACGGCATAGCGATGCTCGGGGGCCAGGCGCGCCAGTGTTAGCGGCACGCCCAGTTCATTATTCAGGTTGCCCTGGGTGGCCAGCACTGGGCCGCTGCCCGAGGCGATACTGGCTACAAGGGTTTTCACTGTGGTCTTGCCGGTGCTGCCGGTGATTCCCACCACGGCTGCCGCGCTGGCGCGACGCACTTCGCGTGCTATCTGGCCCAGGGCCAGCGTGGAGTTTTCGACGACCCATTGGGGCGTGGACAAGTGGCGCAGCGGGCGCTCCACAATGAGAGCGCCGGCGCCCGAGGCCACTGCCTGATCGGCAAACTGATGGCCGTCGACGCGCGTGCCACGAATGGCCACAAAGGCATCGTGCGCTTGCAGGGTGCGGCTGTCGATGGACAGACCGGAGAGCCGGAAATCCGGCATCATCAGGGTACCGCCGTGGGTCGCTGCGACCTCAGCCATACTGATATTCCCCATCATGAGCGCCCACTCCGACGGCGGGCCAGGGCTTGCTCCGCAATGTCCTGATCCGAGAACGGCAGACGCTGATTGCCGATCTGCTGATAACGCTCGTGCCCCTTACCGAGAATCACCACCACATCGCCTGGTGCCGCCGCTGTGATGGCGCGACTAATGGCTTCGGCGCGGTCGGCAATGCGGTGCGCAACAAAGTCAGCAGGCAAGCCGGCAGCCATGTCGTCGATGATGCGCACAGGGTCTTCGCTGCGAGGATTGTCACTGGTGAGCACCAGGGAATCGGCATGGCGGCAGGCGGCAGCAGTCATCTGCGGACGCTTGCTGCGATCGCGATCGCCGCCGGCACCCAATACACAGTGCATGCGCCCCGACTTTTGCCGGGCAACGGCTTGCAGCACCTGGGCAATGGCATCTGGCGTGTGGGCGAAATCAACCAGCACGCGAATGTCATCGGCAGCCGATGCCACCGCTTGCAAACGGCCAGGCACCGGGCCGAGCTGAGTCACAGCCGCACTTATGGCACTGAGATCCAGCCCCTTGATGCCAGCGGCTCCCACCACTGCCAGCAAATTGGCCAGGTTGAAGTCGCCAACGATGTGTGGATTGATCAGATCGAGCTCACCCCAGGGCGTCGCCACCCGAGCAGTGATACCTGGCTGGTCGATGCGATCTGCCACGCGAATATCGGCGTCGCCGGCGACCACGCCATAGGTCAGCACTTCGATCCCTGGCTGCAGATCGCTCGCCAACTGGCGACCAAAGGCATCATCGGTATTGATCAGTGCATGCGCTAGGTCAGGCATGTCGAACAAGCGGCGTTTGGCGGCGCCGTAGGCTGCCATATCGGCGTGGTAATCCAGGTGGTCCTGACTCAGGTTGGTAAAAATTGCCACATCAAAAGAGACGCGACTAACCCGATGCTGATCCAACGCGTGGGAGGACACCTCCATAGCCAGGGCTTCGATTCCTTCCTCGTGCAATTTGGCCAACTGGCGCTGCAGACTGACGGCGTCGCCAGTGGTCAGACCGCCGGGCAGCTCGCGGATGTCGCTGCCCCGGGCAATCCCCAGGGTGCCAAGCGATGCACTGGCCAGGCCACAGGCAGCGAGCAGCTGCTGCATCCACCAGGCAATCGAGGTCTTGCCATTGGTTCCGGTGATACCGGCAATCCACATCAGCCGGGAGGGATCGCCGAAAAACTGACTGGCCAGCTGGCCCAGGTTGGCAGCCAAATGCTCGACCGGAACCAGAGGAACATCGCCGCGCCAGCGGGTTTCCTGAGCGGCAACGCTCTCCACAAGCACGGCCCGGGCACCGCGCTGCAGTGCCTGATCAATAAAGTTGCGCCCATCGGACTGACGGCCGGGAATGGCGACAAAGAGACTGCCTGGGCTGACTTCGCGACTATCCAGCACCAGATCGGATAGCACGATATCCAGCCCCGTCTGCGACGGCAGAGCCAGCCCGGCGAGTAGTGCATTCAAACGCGGAGCGGTCGCCGTCATCATGGGACCACACCCTGCGCCGCCAGCAGGGCTGGGGAGGTATCTGTGGGCACGCCCAGCAGGCGCAAGGCCTCGCCAGCAATGCGTCCGAAAACCGGTGCCGCCACCAGACCACCCGAATAATCATCGCTTTGTGGATCGCTCACCATTACTACGATGGCTACCTGGGGATCGTCCGCCGGCGCCAAGCCGGCAAAAATTGCTGAGTAGCGATGCTCTTCGTAGCCGGCACTACCCACCATGTGCACGGTGCCGGTCTTGCCTCCGACCCGATATCCCGCCACCGCAGCCCGGGTTCCCGTGCCATGGACCACCACTTCTTCCAGCATGGCGCGTATTTCGGCCACCTGAGCGGCGTCAGCCATGCGACTCTGCTCGACGCGCGGTGCATCCAGAAAAATGCGTGGCTGCACGCGCAGCCCGCCGCTGCCGAGGGTGGCATAGGACTGTGCCAGCTGCAGCGCCGTGACCGAAAGGCCATAACCGTAACCCAGTGCGGCCTGCTCAATCGGGCGCCATTCATAACGCTGCGGCAGCGTACCGGCGACTTCCCCCGGCAGACCCGTTCCCGGTAGATCGCCCATTCCGGCACGCATCAGCGTGTTGTGCATGCGCTCCGGGTCCAGTTGCAGCGAAATCAGGGTAGTACCTACCTGACTCGACTTGGCCAGCACCTGGGTGAGCGTCAGAGCACCGTAGTTCACCGGGTCGGCAATCACCTTGCCACTCACCACGACGCGACCTGGGCTGCTGTTGATAAGGGTGTCCGGCGCAAAGCGGCCACTTTCCAGTGCGGTCAGCATGGTAAAGGGTTTGGCGGTGGAGCCCGGCTCGAAAATGTCGGCAATCGCTCGGTTGCGCACGGCATCTGCGGTCAGATTGCGACGCGAGTTCGGATTAAAGGATGGCTGATTAACCATGGCCAGAATATCGCCACTGTGCACATCCATGATGACCACGCTGCCGCTGTGAGCGCTGTGCGCTGTGACCGCGCTCTTCAATTCGCGATAGGCGAGAAATTGCAGGCGGGAGTCCAGCGTCAGCCAGACGTCCTGGCCGGGCTCGGCGGCCTGCAGGATCTGCGCCGACTCCACCACCCGACCTTGAAGATCGCGCACTACGCGCTGCGCTCCCGGTGTGCCCGCGAGCCATTGATCAAAGCCCAGTTCGACGCCCTCCAGACCGCGATCGTCAATATCCGTAATGCCGATCACCTGGGCTGCCACTTCAGCCGCCGGGTAATAACGCCGATATTCCTGCATGGTGTAAATGCCGGCTGCGGCATAGGGGCGCAGTGCCGCTTCGATATCCGGCTGCAGTCCGCGACGCAGGTAGACGAAGCGTTTGCTCGGCTCGGCGTAAATGCGCTCGCGCAAACTGTCTGCGGTCATCTCCAGCAGGTTGCCAAGACTGGCCAGCTGTTGATCGTTGAGTCTCACTTCCTGAGGGTCGGCCCACACCGACACCACCGGCGTGCTCACTGCCAGAGGCTTGCCATTGCGGTCGAGAATCATGCCGCGCGACGCCGGTAAGACCAGCTCGCGCACGGTACGGGCTTCGCCTTGACGCTGCAGAAACTGATAGCCGCGTTCGTAATCGGGCACCACCTGCAACATGGCGATGCGGACCATGAGCGCAACACCCACCAGGGCCATGCCACCACCGACCAGCGCCAGGCGCCAGGCACGAATCTGGAAAGGTTGAACGGGGCGCTTCACCGGCCCACCACGCGTATTTCGTTCGGCAGGGGGCGCCGCATGCCAAGTTCCTGCTGAGCCCTCTCCTCAACCCGCGCATGCGCTGCCAGAGCACTTTCTTCCAGCAGCAACCGGCCCCAGTCCACCTGCAGCTGCTGCTCTTCGACGCGCAACTGCATCAACTGATCCGCCAGGATGCGGCACTCGAAGCTGACCATGATTACGGCGATCGAGCACACCAGACTGAGCACCCAGCCGGACCCGATCAGCAAGCTGAAGTGCACCGGCTTCATGCAACCTTCTCTGCCACGCGCATGATGGCACTGCGAGCCCGGGGATTTGCTGCCGTCTCAGCCGCTGAAGGCTTAATCGGTTTGCCCACCAAGCGCAGACGCACCGGGCCGCCCGCGGACACCAAGGGAATCTCCTTGGGCAGCGCGGCGGTCCGGCTGGCGTCGCGCATAAAATTCTTGACGATGCGATCCTCCAGCGAGTGGAAGCTGATCACCACCAGGCGACCCCCGGGGGCCAGCAGATCCAGTACCTCGGCCAGCAGTGCCCGCAGTTCGGACAGCTCGCTATTAACATGCAGCCGGATGGCTTGAAAGGTGCGGGTGGCGGGATGCTTACCCTGGTCATAGGCCGGCACGGCGGTTTTCACCAGGTCTGCCAGCTGCGTAGTTGTTTGCAGCGGCGACTCGACGCGCGCGGCTACGACAGCGCGTGCTATGCGGCGGGCGAGGCGCTCTTCACCCAACTGAAAGATCACGTCGGCTATTTCTGTTTCCGGTGCGCTGTTGAGCCACTGCGCGGCAGACGGGCCAGTCGCCGGGTTCATGCGCATGTCGAGGGGGCCTTCGCGCATGAAGCTGAAGCCCCTGCTTGCCTCGTCCAACTGCGGCGAAGAAACCCCGAGATCCAGCAAGACCCCATTGAGATCTCCAACCATTGCACGCTGCACCATGACACTCTTCAGCTGAGAAAATTCTGCATGAACCAGTTCGATTTGCGTCGCTTGTGCAAACCGCTGACGTCCAAACTCAATGGCCACCGGATCGCGATCTATGGCTACCAGCCGCCCTGCACCCAAACGACGCAGAATTTCGGCACTGTGCCCGCCACGACCGAAGGTGGCATCGACATAGCTGCCGTCTATGTCCTGTACCAATGCATCAACGGCCTCCGTGAGCAGCACCGCTTGGTGAGGGCTGCCGGCGTCGCCTTGCTGAGCCTTCATGCGAACTAGAAGGCCAGCGACTGCATCTCTGCCGGCAGGCCATCCAGGCCGTCAGACATCGACAGCATCTCGTCAAAGCGCTTGGCCCAGAGAGCCTCGCTCCACAATTCGATTTTTTGTCCCTGACCCAGAATCACCAGCGCCTTGTCCAGCTGGGCGTATTCGCGCAGCTTGGGCGGAATGAGGATGCGCCCATTGGCGTCCAGCTCCAGATCGAAGGCATAGCCGATGAACAGTTGCTTGAGTCGTCGCGCCTGGGGATTGAGTGAGGGCAGCGCCTCGATGCGTGACTGGATTTCCTCCCACTGACTTAGGGGATAAAGCACCAGATTGGCTGCATTGGGATCAATGGTAATCACCACCTGACCGGCGCTTTGCGCAAGCAGGGCTTCCCGAAACCTTGCCGGGATGGCCAGACGCCCCTTGGCGTCCATGTTGACGGTATGGATTCCCCTGAACATCTTGATTTAGCGAGTTGCTCCCACTACTCCCCACTTTTTCCCATTAGTTACCACTGGGTGCCACTATAGGCTCGCCGCATGCCAAGTCAAGCGCCCAAAAGGGGTAAAAAATCTATAGAGAGCAGTAACTTATAAAAGGCTATGAGAGTGGGGCAAACAGCCAGCAAGGGAGGCTGACGAAAAACAAAACGATGCGATGCGAAGCTAAGCCGAATCGTTAATAGGAAGACTATATGGTAATAAAAAAATATTTTTTATAACGTAAAAATGAGTCAGCCGTAAGCCGGGTTCTGTCAGTCATGGACTGAGGTGATCATTCATCTGGGACATGTGTCACCACATGCCTCAAGCGGCCTACCCGAATCCGGTGCGGGTCACACCAATGGATTCCTATTTGGCCTTGCTCCTGACGGGGTTTGCCATCGCCGCAGACAGTTACCTGCTGCGCGGTGCGCTCTTACCGCACCCTTTCACCCTTGCCAGCACTTGCGTGCTTCGGCGGTTTGCTTTCTGTTGCACTTTCCGTGGGCTCACGCCCCCCTGAGGTTATCAGGCGCCCTACCCTATGGAGCCCGGACTTTCCTCTGGCGCAGATGCGCCAGCGACCACCCGGCTGACTCGGTCGGCAGGATAACAGCTATGCAGCCGCTGAATAAGCCCTGCGGCATTCGGCCCGGGAGACTCGGTGTCAAGGGACTTCGGACGAAGCCTGCTGAATAGCCAGGGCTACCTGGTAGCAGGTCTGCTTCGGCGCCCCTAACAGTTTGGCGGCGATCGCGGCGGCACGACTGGGTGGGAGCTCTTCCAACAGCACCTTCAGATAGCGATGCAGTTCTGCTGCATCCAGTTCACCCTGACTCGGCTCACCCTGCAGCAGCACAACAAATTCACCGCGCAGATGTTGTGGATCTGCAGCCAACTGATCCCGCACTTCCTGGGCAGTACCCCGGTACCAGCTTTCGTAGCGCTTGGTCAGCTCGCGCCCCACTACCAAAAAACGCGCGGACCCCAGCACGGCAATCAGGTCGTCGAGCAAATCCAGAATGCGATGGGGCGCTTCGTAGGCGACCAGCGTGTGCTGCAGGTGTCCGATCTCCTGCAGCCAGGTCTTGCGCGGCCCGGATTTGGCCGGGGGAAATCCAACGAAGGAAAAGCGATCGGCCGGCAGCCCGGCGGCACTGAGCGCCAGAATTGCGGCGCAGGCTCCAGGCACAGGTACAACCTCCACACCCTGCTCCCTGGCCAGACGCACCAGGTTAAAGCCCGGATCCGATATCAGCGGCGTTCCGGCATCCGATACCAGTGCAATATTTTTACCCTGACGCAGCCAGTCCACTACCTGTCCCGCAAGCTCCTTCTCGTTGTGATCGTGACAGGATTTCAGCGGTTTGGAGAGCCCCAGTTGTGCCAGCAACTGGCCGCTGTGGCGGGTGTCCTCCGCCAACACCAGATCGACGAATTGAAGCACCTGCGTGGCACGGGGTACCATGTCGTCGAGATTGCCGATGGGCGTCCCCACCACGTAGAGTTTGCCTTGCATTAATCCATGATCCCTTCAGTTCGTCATTTGTCCGCCAAAGCACCATTGTATTCCAGCTGGAGATTCCTGGCCCTGTTGGCAGCTTGCGGATTACTGCTACACGGCTGAGCCGGCGGATCGGCACCACAGCAAAGCACAACTCAGCCAGCAAGTCTGGAAGCTATCGAACAGTCGGCGCGCGAACTGGCTCGCCAAGCTGAACTCGCGGCCGACCCGCTGCGGGCCAACGCGTTGCATCTGCGCGCCGCACTGGCCTGGTTGCAAGAGGGCGATTTGGAGCGCTCTCAGTTTCAATTGGAACTTGTCGATCCGTCACTGCTCGGACCATTCGAACGCGCTTCCTTCAACATCGTGACAGCGCAACTTTTGCTAGGCCGCAGCGAATTGCTGGAAGCACGCGAGTTTGCACTCAGCACACCGGCCCAGGCGAATGCCCGCTCCGAGCCCGAGTTGAACTGGACCCTGGTCCGCTCTGACATTCTTGCCGCGGCCGATCACTTTAGCGAGGCTGCGCAGGGCTATTTTTATTGCAGCCAGCCAAACTGGACCAACCAGGCTCTGTGTCGGGATCAACTTTGGCTGTCCCTGACCCGCGCCAGTCAGTCCAGTCTGGAAACATTGCGCAGCACGGGTGAACCGGACCTGCGCGGCTGGATCGACCTCGCTCGCGTGGCCTATCTCAATCTGGGTGACTTTACGACCCAGGCACAGGCATTGGCCCAATGGCGCCAGAACTATGCGGCCCACAGCGCCAGCCGCAACCTGCCCGGATCCCTGGCGCAGCTGGATCAAATGGCAGCCAGCGCGCCCGCTCGCATTGCCGTGCTGCTGCCGCTGTCCGGCGCTCTGGCACCGGCGGGAAACGCCGTGCTCGAAGGCATACTGAGTGCCTTTTATGCCAGCGCATCGCGCGCCGAAACGCCGCCCCACCTGACCATTTACGACACCGAAGCACTGCCGCTGGAACTGCTCACGGAAATTCTGCGCAGCGAGGGCTTTGACGGTGTAATCGGCCCGCTGGAACGGGATCGCGTCGACCAGTTGGTGAACAATAGCCGCCTCGGCATTCCAGTAGTGGCGCTTAACCAACTGTCACGGCCGGCAGAAAATGCCATCGGTATCGGCCTTGCGGTGGAGTCGGAAGCACGCCAGATTGCCGATCGTGCCGCCCTGGATGGACATCACACAGCCATCATCATGGCGCCAAACAGTGCCTGGGGAGGCCGCTCTGCCAACACCTTTGCGACCACCTGGCAGGCGCTGGACCAATCGGTTGCGGCAGTGCTGCGCTACGCCGGCAGTGCCGACCAGGCGTCGTTGCTGGAATCTGCCCTGCACCTCGACCAGAGCAATCAGCGTCGGTCAGCGCTGCAGGGGCTACTCGGCAAACAGCTGAACTTTACCCCGCGTCGCCGCAGTGACGTCGACATGGTCTTTCTGGCTGCCTCGCCGGATCAGGCCCGGCAAATTACGCCGCTGATGGCCTTCTTTTTTGCCGAAGACCTGCCGGTCTACGCCACCTCGACCATCTATTCCGGCAGTCAGAACACCGATCTCGATCGCGATCTCGACGACGTTGCCTTCCTCAACTATCCCTGGGTGTTGCAGCCAACCAATCCGCGGGTGACCAGCCTGCCCGCCGCCACTGCCAGCCTGTCACAGGATTTGAAAAGTCTGCAGGCACTCGGTGTGGATGCCTACTACCTGATGCGGCGGTTTCCGCAGGTGCTGGGATACCCCGATGCCGTCTACCACGGTCAGACCGGCACCCTGCAGCTGCAGTCCGACGGCAACGTCGATCGACACATGCCCTGGGCAACCTTTCGCGCCGGACGCGTTGCGTCCCTGGATAACTGATTTTGGCGGCCGCCGCACATCTGCAACGCGGGGCTCAGGCTGAGCGCCTAGCCGAGCAACTGGTGCGCAGAGCGCGGTGCCGCATAGTGGCGCGCAATGTGCGCTACCCCTGTGGCGAGATCGACCTGATTGCCCGCGACCGGGATACTCTAGTGTTTGTCGACGTGCGCGCGCGAAATTCCAGCCGCTATGGTCGACCGGAAGAAACGGTCGATGCGGGCAAACAGCGTCGCATCTGTGCCGACGCCCAGCTCTGGTTGCAACAACACGATCCGGGCGGACGCATGAACTGCCGCTTCGACGTAATCGGAATCCTGGGCACGGGCGCCGATGCCGAAACACACTGGATCAAAGACGCCTTTTCCCCCGGTTAAACTGCATGGAAACCCTTTTACTCGATCACTTTCAGCGCGCCATTGAACAGAAGCGCTTCCTCGCCCAGGCCTGCAGCTCAGGTCTGCTTGCTGCAACGCGCACGCTCACCCAGGCTCTGGTCAATGATGCGCACATTCTGGTAGCTGGCGATCGGGAATGCAGTTTTGTCGCCCAGGCCTTCTGTCATCAGCTGCTTTACGGTTACGCCATCGAGCGGCCGGGGCTGCCCTGCATCTGTCTGGATCAGCCAGCCGACCCGGCTGCGCAACTGGTGCAATTGCGCGCCCTGTCTGCGCCCGGCGACGTGTTGCTACTGCTGAGCAGTGGCCTGGGCCCGTCCGGAGCCGAGACATTGGCTCAGGTTGCTATGGAGAAAGGGCTGGGTATCATTTTAGTTTGCACACAGGCTCAGGAGGCCTTGCGCGAGATGATCGGTCCGGACAATATAGAACTTAGCCTGCCAGCCTTGTCCAAGGCCCATCTTCTGGAAAATTATCTTTCCATCGTCATGGCTCTGGCTGGCCTGACAGACCACCAACTATTCGGGAGTGAAATCTAAATGTCGTTGCGCCTACTGCCAGCCCTCCTGCTGCTATTGACCACCGGCTGTACGACTATACTGGACGCTACGCGCGACGAACCTATTCCGACCAGTGCGGCCGAGCGAACCCTGGGCGCCCGTATCGACGACTCCAATCTGGAAATCGTCATCAAGGTGAATTTGAACAAGGCCCACGCCGACCTCGACAGCGCGCACATCAAGGTCAACCTGTTCAACGGCGTGGCCCTGCTCAGTGGCGAGGTACCCACCGAGGCCATGCGCGAACTGGCCGGACAAACTGCACGCAGTGTCGCCAATGTGCGGCAGGTTCATAACGAACTGACCGTGCGCCCCAACTCCTCCCTGCTGTCGCGCATGAACGATAGCTACCTGCATTCGCGCATCAAGCTGCGCATGCTTAGCGAAGAGGCGCTGAAGGGCACTGAAATGGATGTCGTAGTGGTGGACGGCACCGCCTATCTCATGGGTCTGGTGAACGCGCAGCAGGCGGAGGTAGCTGGCCATGTCAGCAGCCTGGTTGGCGGCGTGCGCCGCGTCGTCAAGGTTTTCGAGTACGTCGACTAGCGCAGTCGTAGTTACTTGACCACGCGCAACTGCGGACGACTGGCCGCTGGCTGGCGCCGAGATCCACCTGCAGGCGGCGTCGGACGCTCCTCTTCCTTGAAGGTCATGCCCTGACCATTCTCGCGGGCATAAATACCCAATACCGCCTGACATGGTACGACCAGCTCGCTGGCTATACCGCGAAAGCGTGCACTAAACCGGATGGCGTCGTTGCCCATGACGAAATGCTTCACCGCCGAAGGCGCAATGTTCAGAGTAATCTGTCCATCCTTGACGTACTCCTGGGGCACCAGCACACCCTCGGCCATCACATTGACCAGCAAATGGGGTGTCAGCTGATTGTCCACGATCCACTCGTACAGCGCCCTGATCAGGTAAGGACGACTGGAAGTCATGGTCATATGCTTGCTACCAGCGCGACTAGAGGTGCTGGGGCATCTCCGACTCCACTGCAGAAAGGCTAGCTCGGAAGCAGGGACGCGAGAATATGCGTCCCATGTATTCCAGCAGGGGTCGGGATTGGCGGGTTTTGGGAAGTTTGATTCCAATGTAGCCGAGGCGCCAGAGAATGGGAGCGAGACAGCAATCCACCAGGGTGAAATCCTCGCTCATAAAGAACTCGGTTTCGGCAAAGATGGGAGCCACACCCAGCAAACTGTCGTGCAGGTTTTTCGCCACGGTTTTGTCCGAAGGCTTTTTCATTAACTGGTCGACCTGGTCGCTCCAATCGCGCTCGATGCGGTAGATCCACAGTCGGCTCTGCGCCCGAGCCACCGGATAGACCGGCAACAGCGGTGGATGCGGAAAGCGCTCGTCCAGGTACTCCATGATGACCGTGGACTTGTACAGCACCAGATCGCGGTCGAGCAGCGTCGGCAAACTGTTATAGGGATTTACATCCGCCAGCTCAGCCGGCGCAGTGGAGGGTGAGTACTCCTCGATGTCCACGGCGATTCCTTTCTCCGCCAGCACTATCCGCACCCGGTGCGAATAGTGACTGATGGGATCAGAGAACAGCGTCATGGTTGATCGACGCGACAACACTCCTGTCACAGCAGTACCCCCCAGGGCAAAAGCACCATCTTAATGGATTTCTCGCCAGTACTCCCGATCGAGCAGCCAAACCAGAACGAAAAAGAAGGCGAGGAACAGCAAAACCTTGGTTCCAAGTTGGCGACGCTCCTGAGCCATGGGTTCGGCCATGTACTCGAGGAAGTTGGTAATGTCGTAGGCTACCTGGTCAAATTCTTCGGCGCTCAGGCTGCCGGCTATGGTGACTTCAAAGTTACCGCAGGGATCTTCCAGCAGATGTTCACCGGTCAGGGGATCCTGCTTGATGCCGCCATTATCGGCATGCACCGGGCCCGGGCGGCACTCCTGCAATCCCTGCAGTTCCAGCAATACATGCGGCATACCCACGTTGGGGAACACACGATTGTTCACACCCAGCGGGCGGCTGTCATCGGCATAGAAATTTTTCAGGTAGGTGTAGACCCACTCGGGTGAGCGCGCACGGGTTACCAGGGTCAGATCGGGCGGCACGATACCAAACCAGGCTTTGGCGTCTTCCTCGCGCATGGCAATGGTCATGAGCTCACCAATCTTCTGTTCACCGAACACCAAGTTGTCCAGCATGACGGACTCGGGAATACCCAGGTCAGTAGCGACACGCTCATAGCGGGCATACTGGGTGGCGTGGCAACCAAAGCAGTAATTCATGTACCACTTGGCACCGCGCTGCAATGAGGCCTGATCGGTGATATCGGTTTCGATATGTTCGCATTCGACCGTGCCGCAGGCATGGGTGGACTCTGCACCTACTGCAATCAGCGGCACTGCCGACAGGATCAGTACAATGAACAGACCCTTGGCGAAGGGCCAGAAACCAAGACCCTTCATGGTGACGCGCTCCGGCGGCTGCTTGAAGGTATCGCGTTTGGACCACCAGGGCATGCCGACAAAGAAGAAGAAATAGAAGGCCGTGCAGACCTGTGCCAGGAAGGTGCGCGCAGGCGTCGGCGCCTTCACCCCCAGCACACCCAGGATAATGAAGCTGGCGCTGAACAGCAGAATCATGCTGATCCACACCTTGCCTTTGTAGCGAATAGACTTGACCGGGCTGCGGTCCAGCCAGGGCAGCGCAAAGAGAATGGCAATGGCAGCCGCCATGGTAATAAAGCCCATCAGCTTGTCCGGCACTGCACGCAACATGGAGTAGAAAGGCGTGAAATACCAAACCGGAGCGATGTGCTCGGGCGTCTGCAGCGGGTTGGCCTCCTGGAAGTTGGCAAACTCAAGGAAGTAGCCGCCCATTTCCGGGGCGAAAAACATGATGGCGCAGAAGGCAAAGAGGAAAACCACAATGGCTTTCAGATCGTGCACCGGCAGATAGTAGGGATAGAAGGGAATACCGTCGCGCGGCACGCCATTTTCGTCCTTGTTCTTCTTGATCTCGATACCATCGGGATTGTTGGAGCCGACTTCGTGCAATGCCAGCACGTGAATCACCACCAGCGCCAGCAGCACGATGGGCATGGCCACCACGTGCAGTGACATAAAGCGGTTCAGGGTAATGCCGGAGATCAGATAATCGCCGCGAATCCACTCCACCAGGGCATCGCCCACGTAGGGAATGGCACCAAAGAGCGAAATGATCACCTGGGCGCCCCAGTAGGACATCTGTCCCCAGGGCAGTACGTAGCCGCGGAAGGCTTCAGCCATCAGCACCACGTAAATAGCCATACCGAAAATCCAA
>JAYQPQ010000027.1:0-4961 GCA_038145405.1 Porticoccaceae bacterium
CCTTAGGTCAGGCGGAATCTTTGGGTCAATTGACTTTGCAAAATTCAACTCGCCCCGTCCAAAATTGTCCGATTCGGATCGACCGCAGGCCCGTTTTCTGGTTTTGATTTCTTTCCCTTATTGCGTCAATTCCCTGATCCAGAGATTTTTGAACATGGCTTCGTTGGCACCCCGGCCTTCGAGCTGAATTGCAATGTAGCCGCTGTCGCGAAACAACTCGGGATGATCGTCAATCAGCACCGAGACCAAACGACCATTCAGAATGTACATCAGGGTACGACCCTGGGCGACGATATGCAGCTGATTCCAGTCATCCTTGCGCCAGAGTTCCAGCAGCGCATCCGGATCACCCAGAGAGCCAATCAGTTGCTTTTCGCCATCGGTACGGGCGACCTGGCCACGTAAAGCGGTGGCATCGTCACGTCGGGCTGGACCGCGTCCGGGCCCCCGGCAGCAGTTCAGCAAATTGCCTGACGAGGCACCCGAGTTCGTCATATCGGCCTGATAACCGTGGGATTCCCATCGGGTCATGGGACGATCCAGCACTTCGCCGAGCAAAAGAGCTCGAAATTGAACGCCGCTGTTGGCACCCTCGCCGCCCAGTCTCACCTCCAGTTTCATTTCGAAATCGGCCGGCTGGCCACCCTGCCAGATCAAATAAACGGATCCGGTCGGCGGGTCTTCAACCGAACGCACCACGATGGCGCCGTCTTCCACATGCCAGAGCGGTATCGGTCCATCCCAGCCGTCCAGGCTGACGCCGTCAAACATGGAGGTCCAGCCAGTGAGGTCGTTCGAAATTTCCAGAGGTGGCACAGGCGCATTTGCATGCGCAGCGGGTTGCCCAACCGCTGGTGTCTGCGACCAGAGCAGCGTCGGAACAAGGGCCATAACGAGTGCACCCAAAAAATTGAAAATTCGCATATTCCCTCCAGAAAAGTACTTTTGAATGGCCAGGCGCTTCGATCTATTTGCAGGCTCCACCCCGTTTGCCAGGTTGTTCCCAGGTTCGGGTACCACTGCGGTTACTCCAACCTGATCGGCGCACTAAAAACAGATGATGCTCCCATCGCCGTCGTTACAGTGGCGGTAATTGCAGCGCCGGGGTCAGCGACTGCCACCCTGCCGATGAACTCGACGGCACCTTGCGCATCTGTCGAGATCACCAGAGAACCCAAATACCGTGCGCCCTCGTTGGTCCCCGGCGCGCCGGAAAAAACTTCGACCTCCATGCGCATGGCGGGTGGCCCGATAACTCGACCAGACACCTGGAGCGCGTTTTCTACCAGCTGCACAGAGGTCAGGTCGGGCGCCTGCAGGCCCATCTGAGGCGGCAACTGGCATCCGTCGAGATGGTTGGTAGACGAGCAAATGTGTGGGCTGGTCTCCGGGTTCTGGATTACACCCCTACCTCGGGATCCGACATATTCAACGTGCTCCAATCCGGGAACTCCAAAAACAATTCCGGCGCGCGGCAGATTTTCGTCGCAACTACCCCCCGCCCAACATCGAAGAATCAACTGACCGTTGTCGGCAAGCAAGTTGCGGCGCAGACGATTCAAGGTTTGTGCGGCTTCCGGACGAACGGCGATTCCTACCCCGTTTTCGCGAATCTCATTCCCGTCAATTACATTGGCATTGCCAGTTACACTGATACCGAAGGCGTTGCCGATAAAGCTGTTGGCCCCGATGTAGTTGCGCGCTCCCCAATTGATCTGCAGGCCGTCGGTGTAATTGCGAAATTCATTGCGTACGACGGTATTGTCGTTGCCCCATAGAATCTCGATGCCCTGCGAAGGCTCCAGATTGTCCTCGCCAGCGTCAAAGATATTGTCCGCCACCAGATTGAACGCAGCACCCCGGGTTAACTCCAGACCGTCCCCATTCTCATAAAAGAGGTTTCGCAGCACCTTGTTATTGTTGGTGGTGGTCGCTGTTGAACCGCCGCTGCCGTCGTCACCGGAAAACATCAGCCCGGCTCCGCCAATATTGCGCACGAAGCGATTGTCGATAAATTCCGAATAAGAGGTTCGCAACACCAGAACGCCAATACAGAAATTGCGAATTTCCAAGCCCTGCAAGGTCACCTCGCGCGTATCCAAAAGTGCAAGACCCGGAAAAGAGGTGGCACGAATATTGGTGCCAAACTGCCCATCGGTGGCACCGGGACAGGACTGCAGGTCGCGATTGAGATAGCCGGACCCATCAATAACCGTATAGCGACCGTCCTGCTGCCATGCCGTTCCGATAATGGCCAAGGGGCCTTTGATAGGTGGCAGTGGCGAATTCAAGCGGATAAGGGGTTGGCCCACTTCCGGAGCGGAAATTTCGATGCGATTTGGCCCGGGATCGGCGTTGCTGATTTCAATAGCCCATCGCAACGAACCCGGCTCTCGGTCGTCCTCAAATCGGTCAACTCGTAGCTGGGTGACCTCGGCGCCAACCGTCGCGGGTCCACCCGCAGCAATGACATTGCTGGGCGTGGCCTGCGCAACCCGGTTCTGATCCGGGATCAGCAGCAATAGAGCAAAAACCCATGCTGACCCGAGAAATGAATTCCGCAATGGTGACCCTCACTTACTTATCAGTGGCAGGAAACAGGCGAAAAGTATTGGCACAACTCTCCACATTTTGACCCCATTCTCACTTCAATCTTTGCTGAGTCGAATGGTGGCGAACCTACCGGACCGCCACCGGATTGTTTAGGAAAGCTGGTGTGTAGCGAATCCCTAAGGAATTGTGTGCGCGAAATTGCACAGGGTCCAGCATGTCTGCTGAGAATCGCCAGAAGCCAGGCGCAGCGTCTTAACTTCGCAGTTAAAGCAGTGTCGGGTTCAACTGCCAGAGTGAGAAGTTCAGACTGACCGCGAAACTCACCCAGCCGAGATAGGGCAGCAACAACAGCCCGGCCCAACGGTTGGCGCGCCAGAACAGCATGAGTGTGGCCAAAATCAGGCCCCACAGCAGCATAACCTCGAGGAAGGCAATGCCGCCCAGTTGCCAGGCAAAGAACAGCCAGCTCCACAGAGCATTGAAAGCCAGTTGCACGAGAAACAAACCGAGCGCCAAACGCTGCTCAGCTATACCCCCACTGCGCCATACCAGCCAGGCCGCCACCGCCATCAGGGTATAGAGCGTGGTCCAGACCGGCCCGAACACCCAACCCGGCGGCGACCAGGACGGCTGCACCAAGGTCGCATAGAAGTCGCGCGCCTCAATGGACGCAAGAGCGCCAAGCGCCGAAACCGCAAAGCAGATCAACAGCCAGCTCAGCAGGCCGAGGCTCTGTCGCAGCACGCAAGAATTCGGCATGGATGGTGATCCAAAGGCAGGAGACTGGGCCTAGTCTAGTGGTGCACCCTCCCAGCAGGGCATAATTGATCAAAATTTAATCCATCCGGCGCCAAATGCAGGCCAAACTGGAGGCCGAAAAGCAAAAGGTGATCGATGCGCGTTCTAGTTTATGGCGGTAAGGGTTTCGTCGGCTGCAAGGTAATGCAATTGCTGGCCGAACGCGGGGCGCCGGCGGTAGCGATCAGCCGAACGGCGGGCAAGCCGGCCCACCTCGCCGACGCACCCTGGAGCAATCAGGTGCAATGGAAGCAGGGCCAGGCCGACAGACCGGATCCCGACCTGCTCGCCGATTGCAGCGCCCTGATCAGTCTGGTGGGTTCACCACCGGTTCCCACCTTCAGTAGTGCTGCCTTCCAGCGCCAGATTTTTCTTAACGGAGGCGTCAACAAATCATTGATCGAAGCGGCGGCAAAGGCCGGGGTAAAGGTATTGGTGTTGCTCAGCGCCGATATTCCCGCACCGCTGCAGCGTCCGGGCTTTGGTTACTACCTGGGCAAACAAATGGCCCTCGAAGCAGCCATGGCTTTTGCGCGGGAAGACGCCAGCCGACGCAGCAGCGTACTGCGCGCCTCGGCGATCTATGGCACGCGGCACACGCAGTCCGGTTGGCCGCTGCCACTGGCACCGATTCTGCACCCCCTGCAGTGGCTGCTGACCTCGCTAACGCACGGGCTGCAGCAAAACCTGATTGCTGCACCGGTTAGCGTAGATCAGGTGGCAGGGCTGATTGTGGCCGAAGCGTTAGATGCCGACCCCACTCATGCCGGCTTTCGCCTGTGGGAAAATGCCGAGATTCTGCGTTGGGAAAAACCGGCTTAACCTAAAAATTCTGCAACCCTGCGGCGAGCACGGCCTAGTTGGCGCGCGACACGCGCATGCGGCGGCCGCCCTCGGTGGATCGCATAAAAAAGGAATTGAGCATGCCGCGGGTAATTTCCACGACCTCGCCCTCCTCCCAGGTCACGCGATTAATATCGATCTGCCGCCAGATCTGACCGTTATCCAGGGTAATGATCATCTGGTTATCGGCGTTGCGCTGAATGCTAGCGATAGCGACCTGAATGGACTCAGGCGCTGCTTCGACCATGTCGGCAATCAACTCGTCTTCCTGGCCAAAACTTTCCTCGACACGCTCGATCAGACCCTCACTAATGGCGTCGTAACAAGCCAGACGCTGTTCACTGCCCTCGATTGCAGCGCATTGGCGCACCTGCTCGGGCAGCGTTTGGGCAACCAGACCGGAGGCGAAAGTTAACAAAGCAGCAAGAAGAATGGGTCGCATGGTGAGCATGGGCCGGGTAATCAGGAAGTGCCCAGTGTAAAACAATGATTGCGCGCCTTGAATCCTTGGCAGCCACCAGCAAAACCCGCAAATCTCGCTAAAAACGGGGGCTACCCCGCATTCATCAGACGACATAAGAGGGTTAAAGATTAAGCAACGGCCTCGCTACCGCAGATTGCTGCTGGTCGCGGCTCTGGCGTTCAGCGCCCAGGCCGTGGCCCAGAACGCGCCGGAAGAAAACCTCGAGTCCATCCAAGTGGATGGAACGACGCGCTACTGCCGGATCTTTGTACCCGACTCATAATAAATAGTCGTCTGAAAGCTC
>JAYQPQ010000027.1:4971-13093 GCA_038145405.1 Porticoccaceae bacterium
TTAAGCCCCCTAAAAAACACAAAAAACCCCGCACTAAGCGGGGTTCTTGTTAACTTCCATATCCATCTTTCCTGACCTTCCTTCGACTCAGAACGGAATATCGTCGTCGAAGTCGTCAAAGTTCTTGGCCTGGGTGGGCGCAGCCTGGGATTGCGGCGCTGAGGGCTGCCCTCCTCCCTGGCTGGAGCCGTAGTCGCCTCCACCGCCGCTGCCGCCGCGGCCATCCAGCATTTGCATTTCACCGGCGATAATTTCGGTGGTATAGCGGTCCTGACCGTCCTGGCCCTGCCATTTGCGGGTTTGCAGACGGCCTTCCACGTAAACCTTGCTGCCCTTCTTCAGGTATTCGCCGGCGATTTCGGCCAGGCGGCCGTAGAACACCACGCGATGCCATTCGGTGCGCTCCTGCTGTTCGCCGGAGTTCTTGTCGCGCCAGCTTTCCGAGGTGGCCACGCTAACGTTGGTTACGGCGTTGCCGTTGGGCATGTGGCGGGTTTCCGGGTCCTGGCCCAGGTTGCCGACGAGAATGACTTTGTTGATGCCGCGAGATGCCATGAGTGTCTTCCTGTTCTTGTCTTATGCGTGCGTAAAAGAGTGCGTAAAGGTTGAGAGTGTAGCCGCCCTAGATCGGTCTGCCAATGCGCTTTTCCAGGGCCGCCTGATCCAGCTTTTCGGTGTCCAGGCGCAGCAGCATTTCGCACTGCTCGTTGAACAGCTGCACCGAGATAACCCCCGGAATTGCAAGAAGTTTATCCACATTGATGCTTTCCGCCTCACTGGCCGGCAGGATCAGGCTGCGCACCGAGCGCGGGGCTTTTAAACCCCAGGCAGCGGGCAGCCAGAGCAGCGCCAGAACGGCCGCTACGGCAAAAATACTGTGCAGGTCGCCGTGGTGGGCAATCCAGCCCCCCATCAGGCCGCCCAAGAAGGCGCCGCCAAACTGACAGGTGGAAAAAGTGCCCATGGCAAAGCCCCGGCGCGAATCCTCGACCACCTTGGAGGTATAGGACGGCAGGCTGGCCTCGAGAAGGTTAAACCCCCAGAAAAAGACAAAAAGGGCCATGACAAAGAACGGCAGGATGGTGCTTTGTTTGAGCAGCAGCTGGGCGGCCAGCACGGCCAGAATGCCGGCCAGTATCTTGCCGCGATGGTGCCCGCGGCGCTCCATCCACTGCATAAAGGGCGCCATCAGGATAAAGGAGCCAAACACCGCCACCAGATAAACCATCCAGTGACGCGCCACCGGCAGGTTGAACTCGTCGACCAGCAGGATGGGTACGGCCACCCACATGCTCATCTGCATGGTGTGCAGCAGCAACACGCTGAGATCCAGGCGCCAAAGGTTGGGGTTTTTCAGCACATCGACCCAATGCAAGCGGGCCTGGCTGGTTGCCTCGCGCCGGCTTTCCGGTAGCCAACGCCAGCCGATAATCAGGCTAAAGATACAGAGCACCACAATGGTCCAGAAAATAGCCGGCAGACCCCCGGCGGCGCCAAGCATGGGGCCCACTACCATGGCAATGCCAAAGGACACCCCGATGGAGATGCCGATCACGGCCATAATGCGCGAGCGGTTCTCTTCGCGGGTGCTGTCGCCCACCAGCGCCAGCAGGGTGCTGGAAATCGCCCCCAGGCCCTGCAGGGCGCGGCCCAGAATCAGCCCGAACATGGTGTCGGCAAAGACGGCCACCAGGCTGCCAAAGAGAAACAGGCCCAAACCGGCCAAAATGATGGGGCGGCGGCCAAAGCGGTCGGACAGCCAGCCCATGGGAATTTGCATAAAGCCCTGCGTGAGGCCGTAGGCCCCCAGGGCCAGGCCCAGGGTCAGCGCTGAGGCGCCCGGCAGGCCCTGAGCGTAGATCGCCAGTACCGGCAACAGCATGAACAGGCCGACCATGCGGGTCATGTAAATGACCACCCCGGCAGCCAGCAAATGACGTTCTACACGGCTAAACACCCCTCTTATCCCATCCTGATTGCGGACACAAAAAAGCCGGGGAGTCCCGGCTTTCTTTCGGCATGGCCAGACAAAGCTTAGGCGTTGTCTTCAACGGCCTCGGCTTGTGCACCGCTGGCACGATCGACCAGCTCTACATAAGCCATGGGCGCGTTGTCGCCGGCGCGGAAGCCGCATTTCAGAATACGCAGGTAACCACCGGCGCGGTTCTGGTAACGCGGTCCCAGTTCGTTGAACAGTTTGCCCACGGCAGCGTTGTCGCGCAGCTTGGCGAAGGCATTGCGGCGGTTGGCCACGCTGTCGGTCTTGGCCAGGGTAATGAGCGGCTCGGCAAAGCGACGCAACTCCTTGGCTTTGGGCAGGGTGGTCTTGATCAGCTCATGCTGCACCAGAGAGGCAGTCATGTTGTTAAGCATGGCCTCGCGGTGGGAGCCGGTGCGGCCCAAATAGCGGCCTGATAAACGATGTCGCATGGCGATAATTCCTGTCTAAATCTTTTCAATAGCTCTTAGGCGGCGCCTTCTTTGCGCAGGCTAGCGGGCGGCCAGTTTTCCAGGCGCATACCCAAACCCAGCTCGCGGGAGGCCAGCACGTCCTTAATTTCGGTCAGCGACTTTTTGCCCAGGTTGGGGGTTTTAAGCAGCTCCACTTCGGTGCGCTGAACCAGGTCGCCAATGTAGTAAATGCTTTCGGCCTTGAGGCAGTTCGCGGAGCGAACGGTCAGCTCGAGGTCGTCTACCGGACGCAGCAGGATGGGGTCGATCATCTCTTCCTGATCCTGTTGCTGGGCGGCGGCGCTGGCTTCCAGATCCACGAAGGCAGCCAGTTGCTGCTGCAGGATGGTGGCCGAGCGACGGATGGCTTCTTCCGGGTCGATAGTGCCGTTGGTTTCCAGATCGATCACCAGCTTGTCCAGGTCGGTGCGCTGCTCAACACGGGCGTTCTCGACAGCATAGGCTACGCGACGCACCGGGCTGAAGCTGGCGTCCAGTTTCAGTACGCCGATGGAACGGGTTTCTTCTTCGTCGTTCTCGCGCGCGTCGACCGGCTGGTAACCGCGACCAGAGGCCACTTTCAGGGTCATGGTCAGGGTAATGTCGTCGGTCAGGGTAGCGATAACGTGATCCGGGTTGGCAATTTCCACGTCGTGGTCGCGCTGAATGTCGCCGGCCGTTACCACACCGCCGGTGCGGGACAGGGTCAGGTGCGCTTCTTCGCGGTTGTTCAGGGCAATTGCCACGCCTTTCAGGTTGAGCAGGATTTCGATGACGTCTTCCTGCACGCCTTCCAGGGCGCTGTATTCGTGTTCTACGCCTTCAATCTGCACTTCGACAATCGCAGCACCGGGCATGGAAGACAGCAGAATGCGACGCAGGGCATTGCCCAGCGTATGGCCAAAACCGCGCTCCAGAGGCTCGAGCACCACCTTGGCGTGAGTAGCACTGATCTCGGTGACTTCGATATTGTTCGGCGTAAGAAATTGGGTAGTTACTGTCTGCATTATGTGCCTTCGATAATCAGTGATTACTTGGAGTAGAGCTCGACGATAAGGTTTTCGTTGATCTCTGCCGGCAGATCAGCGCGATCCGGGGCGCGCTTGAAAACGCCCTGCATCTTCGAACCGTCTACATCGACCCATTCGACGACGCCACGCTGGGTCGCCAGGTTCAGTGCAAACTGGATGCGCAGCTGATTTTTGCTGCGGTCGCGAATTTTGATTTCGTCGCCGGGCTTGACGCAGTAAGACGGGATATTCACCCGCTCGCCATTGACCAGCACGGAGTTATGAGCCACCAGCTGACGCGCTTCGGCGCGGGTTGAGCCGAAGCCCATGCGGTAGACCACGTTGTCCAGTCGCTCTTCCAGCAGGCGCAGCAGGTTTTCACCAGTGTTGCCCTTCAGGCTGGAGGCCTTGGTGTAATAGTTGCGGAACTGACGCTCCAAAATGCCGTACAGACGACGTACTTTCTGCTTTTCGCGCAGCTGTACGCCGTAGTCGGACAGACGGCCGCGACGCTGGCCGTGTTGGCCGGGGGCGGTTTCTGCCTTGCACTTGGATTCCAGCGGACGGATACCGCTCTTCAGGAAGAGATCGGTGCCCTCGCGGCGGGCCAGTTTACATTTGGGTCCGAGATATCTCGCCATAGCTTCCTAGATTCCTTAGACGCGTCGTTTCTTGGGTGGCCGACATCCGTTGTGCGGAATCGGGGTCACGTCGACGATATGATTGATTTTGAAGCCGCAGTTGTTCAGCGACCGCACAGCAGACTCGCGGCCTGGGCCGGGGCCCTTGACCTCAACGTCCAGATTCTTCACGCCATATTCCAGGGCAACCTGGCCAGCTTTTTCAGCGGCAATTTGTGCAGCAAAAGGCGTACTTTTGCGCGAGCCCTTGAAACCAGCACCACCGGAAGTTGCCCAGGCCAGCGCGTTGCCCTGGCGATCGGTGATGGTCACGATGGTGTTGTTAAAGGAAGCGTGAATATGCGCAACCGCATCGACAACGGTCTTGCGGATCTTCTTGCGCGGTGCTGACTGTTTACCGGCTTTGGCCATGTGTTCTTATCCGTGCTCGCAATTAGCGTTTGATGGGTTTACGGGGACCTTTACGCGTACGCGCATTGGTCTTGGTGCGCTGGCCGTTGACCGGCAGCCCGCGGCGATGGCGCATACCACGATAGGTACCCATATCCATCAGTCGCTTGATATTCATGGAAGTTTCACGGCGCAGGTCACCCTCAACGGTGAACTTGCCCACTTCACTGCGGACAGCGTCCAGCTGCTCGTCGTTGAGCTGGCTGATTTTGACGCTTTCTTCGATGCCAACCTGGGCACAGATAGACTTGGCGCGGGTTTTACCGATGCCAAGGATGTAGGTCAACGAAACGACAGCATGTTTGTTGTCTGGAATGTTGACGCCTGCAATACGAGCCATGAATTATCTCCGCTTTTCTCGTTTCCAGCCGCTCAGACGGGCCTTAAAAGGCGGCGTAGGATACTGATGCAACTGGTAAAAATCAATGATCAGCCTTGCCGCTGCTTGTGGCGCGGCTCAGCACTGCAAATCACGCGAATCGCGCCCTTGCGCTTGATCATTTTGCAGTTTCTGCACAATTTTTTGACTGATGCTCTAACTTTCATCTCAATCTCTCCAGGACCGTAGCCAAATTGCCTTAGCTGCGGAAATTTGCTTTCTTCATCAGGGATTCGTACTGGTGGCTCATCAGGTGGGCCTGAACCTGAGCCATGAAATCCATCGTCACTACGACAGCAATCAATAGTGAAGTTCCACCCAGATAGAAGGGAACGTTCCAGCCAACTACCAGGATCTGCGGCAGCAAACACACCAGCGCGATGTAAAGTGAGCCCACCATGGTCAGACGCGTCATGACGTCGTCGATATGGCGAGCGGTCTGGTCACCCGGGCGAATTCCCGGAATGTAGGCGCCAGAACGCTTCAGGTTGTCTGCCATTTCTTTCGGGTTGAACATCAACGCCGTATAGAAGAAGCAGAAGAAAATAATCAGCACGGCGAACAAAATCAGGTTCAGCGGCTGGCCGGGGCCGATGGCCAGGGCGATTTCCTGCAGAATCTGGCTGCCACCGTCGGCACCCTGGCCGAACCACTGGGCAATGGAGGCCGGGAACAGCAATAGGCTGCTGGCAAAGATGGCCGGAATCACGCCCGCCTGGTTGAGCTTCAACGGCAGGTGGCTGCTCTGGGCGGCAAACACACTGCGGCCCTGCTGACGGCGTGCATAGTTGACCGGAATGCGACGCTGACCGCGCTCGACAAAGACCACGAAATAGACCACCGCGATGGCAAGAATGGCGATGAAGATCAGCACCAGGGCATTCATCTGACCGGTGCGGGCCATTTCGATGGCCTGACCGACCGCCGAGGGCAGACCTGCCACGATACCCGCGAAGATCAGCATGGAAATACCGTTGCCGATACCGCGTTCGTTGATCTGCTCACCCAGCCACATCATGAAGACGGAACCGGTGACCAGGGACACTATGGCGATGGAGTAGAAGCTGTATCCAGCGCTCAGCGTAAGACCTTGACCGGCCAAACCGACCGACATGCCGGTAGCCTGCACCAACGCTAGGGCCACGGTGCCAAAACGGGTGTATTGCTGCAGCTTGCGACGGCCGGCTTCGCCCTCTTTCTTGAGCTGCTCAAGCGACGGCACAACAGCCGCCATCAGCTGCACAATAATGGATGCGGAAATGTAGGGCATGATGCCCAGCGCCAGAATACTCATGCGCTCCAGTGCGCCACCGGAGAACATGTTGAACATGCCCAGGATGGTGCCCTGGTTCTGGTTGAACAGGGCAGCCAGACGATCGGGATCGATACCCGGCAGCGGAATGTGCGTGCCGATGCGGTAGATCACGATTGCCAGGAACAGAAAACGCAACCGGGCGAAAAGTTCGCCCAGGCCTTTCATTCCTTCTTTGCCGATACCCGGTTGTGCCATCAGATTCCCGGCCTATTAAGCCCGGGCCTCCACGCTGCCGCCGGCGGCTTCGATGGCTTCGCGAGCACCTTTGGTCACGGCCAGGCCGGATACTTTAAGGGCGCGGGTAACTTCACCGGATTTGAAAATCTTGACGCGCTCGACGCTGGCGCCGATCACACCGGCTTCGCGCAGGGAAGCCAGGGTCACTTCGTCGCCCTTCACGCCATTCAGTTCGGACAGGCGCACCTCGTCGGTGGTGCGACCCACGCGGGAGCTAAAGCCGTATTTCGGCAGGCGCTTGGCCAGCGGCATTTGACCGCCTTCAAATCCGGGACGAACCTGGCCGCTTTTACGGGCTTTTTGACCCTTGTGGCCAAGGCCACAGGTCTTGCCCAGGCCGCTGCCGATACCACGACCGACGCGCTTGGGGGAAGTTTTGCTGCCGGGGGCAGGACTCAGGGTATTCAGTTGCATCAGGATGCTTCCTCTACTTGCAGCATGTAGGCGACCTTGTTGATCATGCCGCGGTTTGCTTCCGTGTCGATGACTTCTACGCTATGACCGACGCGACGCAGGCCCAGGCCCGTCAGACAGGCCTTGTGCCTGGCCAGACGTCCGGCGCTGCTTTTGGTCTGGGTCACTCGAATCAGTTTTGCTTTCTTGGTAGCCATGGCTGTCGCGCTTCTTAGTTCAGGATGGTTTCGACAGTTTTGCCGCGTTTGGCGGCAACAGTTTCCGGAGACTGCATGTCCTTTAGGGCCTTGAATGTTGCGCGCACCACATTCACCGGAGCGGTGGAGCCGTAACACTTGGCCAGTACGTCATGAACGCCTGCCAGTTCCAGTACGGCACGCATGGCGCCGCCGGCGATTACACCCGTACCTTCAGAGGCCGGCTGCATGTACACCTTGGAAGAACCGTGACGGGCGATAGTGGCGTACTGAATGGTTTGGCCATTCAGATCGACACTGATCATGTTGCGACGGGCAGCATCCATGGCTTTTTGGATAGCCATGGGCACTTCGCGTGCCTTGCCGCGGCCGAAGCCAACGCGGCCCTTGCCGTCGCCGACGATGGTCAGCGCGGTGAAGGAGAAAATACGACCGCCCTTGACGGTCTTGGCAACGCGATTAACCTCGACCAGCTTTTCCAGCAGGCCTTCAGCCGCATCATTGTCTTTGCGATTCTGTAATCCCATGTTCTAACCCTAAAATTTCAGACCGGCTTTGCGCGCGGCATCTGCCAATGCCTTCACGCGGCCGTGATATTTGAAGCCACTGCGATCAAAAGCGACGTCGGACACGCCCAACTTAGAGGCGCGCTCGGCGATCAGGCTGCCAACTGCCTTGGCGGCGTCGACGTTGCCGGTGCTGCCTTTGCGCAGTTCCTTGTCCAGGGTGCTGGCAGTCGCCAGGATGCGATCGCTCTCGCCCGCAATAATCTGGGCATAGATATGCCGGGGCGTGCGATGCACACACAGGCGCGGGACGCCCAACTCCCGGATCTTGGCGCGCGAACGCGTAGCGCGGCGCAGTCTGGATGCTTTCTTAGCTTGCATATCTATTTACCTACTTTTTCTTGGCCTCTTTGATACGCACTTGCTCGTTGTCGTAACGAACACCCTTGCCCTTGTATGGCTCTGGCTTCTTTAATGCTCGAATATTTGCAGCAAACTGACCAACCTGCTCTTTATTAATTC
>JAYQPQ010000027.1:13103-24269 GCA_038145405.1 Porticoccaceae bacterium
ACGAACACCCTTGCCCTTGTAAGGCTCCGGCGGACGGAAACCGCGGATATCTGCGGCAACCTGTCCAAGCAATTGCTTATCGGCACTCTTCAATACGATCTCGGTTTGCGACGGGGTGTCTACGGTTACGCCTTTGGGCAGGTCGTAGGACACCGGATGGGAAAAACCCAACGTCAGGTCAATCTTGCTGCCGGCGGCTTTGGCTCGATAGCCCACGCCCTGCAGTACCAGCTTGCGCTCGTAGCCCTGGGATACACCCTTGACGAGGTTGGCAACCAGGGCGCGCATGGTGCCGGCCAGTGCATTGGCCTGCTTCTCGGAATTTTTCGGGGCGAACAGGATTTCGCCTGCTTCCTGGCGCACTTCGACGTCCGGGTGAATCGCGACGCTCAGCTCGCCTAGGGAACCCTTGGCAAACACGGCGCCGTCATTCAGCTTGACTTCAACCCCTTTGGGTATGACGACGGGATTCTTTGCAACTCTCGACATGACGGGTTTTCTCTTAAAATACGGTGCAGAGCACTTCGCCACCGATGCCCTTGGCGCGCGCGGCGCGGTCGGTCATCACACCGGCACTGGTTGAAACGATAGCTACGCCCAGACCGCCGCGAACTTTTGGCAGGTCGTCAACGCCCTTGTAGGCGCGCAGGCCGGGACGGCTGACGCGAGCCAGCTCCTCGATAACCGGGCGCGATTTGAAATATTTCAGATCGATCACCAGTTCGGCGGTGTCCTCAACCACTTTGAAATCCGCGATATAACCTTCTTCCTTCAGCACCTGGGCAACAGATACCTTCAGCTTGGAAGTAGGAACGTTAACTGTGCGCATGGTACGGCTCTGCGCATTGCGGATGCGGGTCAGCATATCTGCTAATGGATCTTGTAAGCTCATAGCTCTTTTCTCACCAACTCGATTTGACCACGCCGGGAATGTGACCCGCCATGGCATGTTCTCTCAACTTATTGCGGCCCAAACCAAACTTGCGGTAGACGCCACGCGGACGACCGGTAATCTGGCAGCGGTTGCGCTGACGTATCGGGTTGGCATTGCGCGGCAGCTTCTGCAGCTGCATTTGTGCCTGCCAACGCTCTTCGTCGCTGGTCTTCGGGTTGCGAATGATCGCCTTGAGGGCGGCGCGCTTCGCAGCGAATTTCTCTACCATTTTGGCGCGCTTCAGTTCGCGCTCAATCATGCTTGTCTTGGCCATATATCCTTCGTTTAACCTCGCAGAGGAAAGTTAAATGCACGCAGCAGGGCACGACCTTCGTCGTCGGTGCGCGCGGTGGTCGTGATACAAATATCCAGACCACGCAAGGCATCCACCTTGTCGTATTCGATTTCGGGGAAGATGATCTGCTCGGTCACTCCCATGGAGAAATTGCCGCGGCCGTCAAACTGCTTGGGGCTGATGCCACGGAAGTCGCGGATACGCGGGATGGAAATATCCACCAGGCGCTCCAGGAATTCGTACATGCGCTCCTTGCGCAGGGTCACCTTGCAACCGATCGGCCAGTCTTCGCGGATCTTGAAGCCAGCAACCGAGGTGCGAGCCTTGGTGACAACGGCTTTCTGGCCGGAGATGGCTTCCAGGTCGCGCACGGCGTTTTCTAGGATCTTTTTGTCACCCACAGCTTCGCCAACACCCATGTTCAAGGTTATCTTGGTGATGCGGGGAACCTCCATCACGTTTTGCAGCCCCAGCTCTTCTTTCAGCTTGGGTGCAATTTCTTTCTCAAACTTTTCCTTATAGCTCGCCATTGTCATCTACCTCAGGCGCCAATCGTTTCGCCGGTGGATTTGAATATGCGCACTTTTTTGCCGTTGTCGAGAACGCGGAATCCTACGCGGTCAGCCTTGGAGGCAGCCGGGTTCCAGATCGCGACGTTGCTGGCAGCAATGGGCGCTTCTTTTTCAATTATGCCGCCCGGAATTTCCAGCTGCGGGTTGGGCTTCTGGTGCTTTTTGATCATCTGCACACCCGTGACGACAAGGCGGCCGTCGGACAGCACGCTCTGAACCTTGCCTCGCTTGCCCTTGTCGCGGCCAGCGATTACCACTACTTCGTCATCTCGTTTGATCTTGTTAGCCATCTTCTTTCTCTCTCTTGCCTCAGATCACTTCCGGGGCCAGTGAAATAATGCGCATGAATTGCTCGCCGCGCAGCTCGCGAGTCACGGGCCCGAAAATACGGGTGCCGATCGGAGCCAGCTGGTTGTTTAGCAGCACGGCGGCGTTGTCATCGAATCGGATGATGGAGCCATCGGTACGGCGCACACCTTTCTTGGTGCGCACGACCACGGCATTCAACACCTGACCTTTCTTCACCTTGCCGCGCGGAATCGCTTCCTTGACACTCACTTTGATCACGTCGCCGACTCGGGCATACCGGCGCTTGGAACCACCCAGCACCTTAATGCACATCACGCGACGAGCTCCCGAGTTGTCTGCTACGTCAAGATAACTTTGTGCCTGAATCATTTCTCAGCTCTCCAAATACGCTCTGCTTCAAACTTCTGCAGCGCGCTCATCAATTCGAACCAGACTCCAGGTCTTTGTTTTCGAAATTGGACGATGTTCTGCCACAGTAACCAGATCACCCACGCGACCCTGGTTTTGTTCATCATGTGCGTGCACCTTGGAGGTACGCATGATGTACTTGCCATAGATCGGGTGCTTTACGCGACGAACGATCTGGACCGTTATGGTTTTGTCCATCTTGTCGCTGACGACGCGACCCGTGATGGTACGAACGTTTTTCTTGGTCTCGGTCATGCGTTTTTACCCGCTTTTTCATTGAGCACAGTCTTGATGCGCGCGATGTCGCGGCGCGTCTCCCTCAGCAGGTGAGACTGGCCCAGCTGTCCGGTGGACTGCTGCATGCGAAACTTCAACTGATCTTTACGCAGCTGCAGCAAATCTTTGTTCAAGTCTTCAACTGACTTGGTTCGCAAATCACTCGCGTTCATCACATTACCGTGCGCTTAACAAAGGTTGTTCTCAACGGCAGCTTCCGGGCGGCCAGGGCAAAAGCCTCACGCGCCAGCTCCTCGGAAACGCCCTCCATTTCATAGAGCACCTTGCCAGGCTTGATCTGGCATACCCAGTACTCAACGGCACCCTTACCCTTACCCATGCGCACTTCGAGCGGCTTCTTGGTAATGGGCTTGTCGGGGAACACGCGGATCCAGATTTTGCCGCCACGCTTGACGTGACGAGTCATGGCACGACGTGCGGCTTCGATCTGGCGCGCCGTCAGCGAGCCGCGATCAATGGACTTGAGCGCGTATTCGCCAAAACTTACTTTGGCGCCGCGCAAGGCCAGGCCGCGGTTGCGCCCTTTCTGCATCTTGCGGTATTTCGTTCTTTTCGGTTGCTGCATGACCTAAAAACCTCTTACTTCTGGCCGCCGGCACTGCCCTTGGACTGCTTGCCTGTCGGCTCAGCCTGGTGCAGTTCGTTGCCGAAAATCTCACCTTTGAAGATCCACACCTTGACGCCAATGATGCCGTAGGTGGTGTGGGCTTCTGCCGTCGCGTAGTCGACGTCGGCTCTCAGGGTATGCAGCGGCACTCGGCCTTCGCGATACCACTCAGTACGGGCAATCTCGGCACCGCCGAGACGTCCGCCAACCTGAATTCGTACGCCCTTGGCACCGGCGCGCATGGCGTTTTGAACGGTGCGCTTCATGGCGCGACGGAACATGACGCGACGCTCCAGCTGCTGGGCGACGCTCTGGGCTGCCAGCGAGGCATCCAGATCCGGCTTTCGCACTTCCTCGATGTTGATGTGCACCGGCACACCCATCATGGCAGTGACTTCCTGGCGCAGCACATCGACATCTTCACCCTTCTTGCCAATCACGATACCGGGACGGGCGGTATGGATGGTGATACGGGCGGTCTGGGACGGACGCTCGATTTCAATTCGGCTTACCGAGGCGTGCGCCAGCTTCTTGCGAATGTGCGCTCGAACCTGCAGATCACTCAGCAGTTGATCCTGATATTTGCCTTTCTCGGCATACCAGATTGATTCGTGCTTCTTAACTATTCCCAGTCGGATGCCGGTGGGATGTACCTTCTGACCCATAGTTCGCTCCTGGCCTACTCGTCCGCCACTTTCACAGTGATGTGACAGGTGCGTTTTAAAATTCGGTCAGCACGGCCCTTGGCACGCGGTTTAACGCGCTTCATAACCATGCCCTCATCGACAAATACTGTGGAAACGCGCAGCTCGTCGACATCTGCGCCGTTATTGTGTTCGGCATTGGCAATGGCAGATTCCAGCACTTTCTTCATCAGTGCTGCGCCTTTTTTCGGGCTGAACGTCAGAATGTCCAGCGCCTGCTCAACCTGTTTGCCGCGAATCTGGTCTGCGATTAGGCGGGCTTTTTGAGCCGACAGCCGCGCGCTACGCAGTTTTGCTGCCACTTCCATCATGCTTCCTCTTTACTTCGCCTTCTTATCGGCGGCGTGGCCACGATAAGTGCGGGTTACGGCAAATTCTCCCAGCTTGTGTCCAACCATCTCTTCCGACACTAGGACAGGTATGTGCTGACGACCGTTATGCACGGCAATGGTGAGTCCCACCATGTCAGGAATAATGGTCGAGCGGCGCGACCACGTCTTGATCGGCTTGCGATCGTTGGTTTCCACCGCGGTCTCAACCTTCTTAAGAAGGTGCAGGTCGATAAACGGACCTTTGAGCAATGAGCGAGCCATAGTCTCTTCTCTCTACCTATCTCAGCGTTTACGCGAACGAACGATATCTTTGTTCGTACGCTTGTTCTTGCGCGTTTTCTTGCCCTTAGTCGGGGTGCCCCAGGGCGATACGGGGTGACGTCCACCTGAGGTACGACCTTCACCACCACCGTGCGGGTGATCGACCGGGTTCATGGCCACACCGCGAACGGTGGGACGAACACCGCGCCAGCGGGTGGCACCGGCTTTACCCAGTTCGCGCAGGCTGTGCTCGGTATTGGATACCTGACCCAGCGTAGCGCGGCAATCGGAAGGCACTTTGCGCATTTCGCCGCTGCGCATGCGCAGAGTGGCGTAGGCGCCTTCGCGGGCAACCAGCTGTACCGCAGCACCGGCGCTGCGCGCCATCTGGGCACCTTTACCCGGCTTCATTTCCACGCAGTGCAGCATGCTACCCACGGGAATATTCGACAGCGGCAGCGTATTGCCGGGCTTAATCGGTGCGGTGCGACCGGAAATAATTTCGGTGCCCACTTCGATGCCCTTGGGCGCGATGATGTAGCGACGCTCGCCGTCCTTGTAACAGACCAGAGCGATTAGAGCGCTGCGGTTGGGATCGTATTCGATGCGCTCAACGCGCGCCGGAATACCATCTTTGTCGCGTTTGAAATCGACAATGCGGTACTTCTGTTTGTGACCACCGCCGATGTGGCGGGTGGTGATACGGCCGGCGCTGTTGCGGCCGCCCGTACGGTTTTTCTTTTCAATCAGCGGCGCATAGGGGGCACCCTGGTGTACGTCGTTAACGACGCTGACCATGTGCCGGCGACCGGCGGATGTTGGCTTGCGATTATGAATAGGCATGACTCAATTCCTCACTCGGCAGCCGTGAAGTCGATTTCCTGACCGGCGGCCAGTCGAACATAGGCTTTTTTCCAGTCGCTTCGACGACCGAGACCGGTGCGCGTGCGCTTGGTTTTACCCTGTACGTTCAATACCTGTACGCGGTCCACTTTCACGTCAAATACGGCTTCAACCGCTGCCTTGATCTCCGGCTTGGTTGCTTCGCGGCGCACGCGGAACACGTACTGGTTATTTTTCTCAGCTGAAATGGCGGCCTTCTCGGAAATGTGAGGACGCTCAATCAGGGTCAGCAGACGCTCCTGGTTCATGCCAGCAACTCCTCAAACTTTTTCAGCGCCGGCACGGTGACCAGCACTTTTTCGTGGTTAATCAGACACACCGGATCGACCGCTTGGGCATCGCGCACTTCAACCTGGTGCAGGTTGCGGGCGGATAGGTAGAGGTTTTCGCTCACATCTTCGGTAACGATCAGGGCGTTGGCAGCATTCAGGCTGTGCAGTTTGTCCACCAGCGCCTTGGTTTTGGGCGCTTCTACGTCAAAGGATTCGACCACGACCAGACGATCCTGGCGGGCCAGCTCAGACAGGATAGAGCGCATGGCAGCGCGGTACATCTTGCGATTGAGCTTCTTGCTGTGATTTTGATCCGGACGGGCGGCAAAGGTGGTACCACCTGAGCGCCACAGCGGGCTGCGGATGCTACCGGCACGGGCGCGACCGGTGCCTTTTTGGCGCCAGGGCTTCTTGCCGCCACCGGAAACTTCGGCCTTGGTTTTCTGTTTGCGGGTTCCCTGACGCGCGTTGGCCAGGAAGGTAGTGACAGCCTGGTGGACCAGATCTTCGTTGAACTGGGATCCAAAGGTCACTTCAGAGACCTTGACCTTGCTCGCCTTGCCGCTTGGTGCTGCAATATTTAATTCCATCGCATTCGACCTCAAACCTTAACCGCGGGACGAACGATCAGATCGCCACCGGGGGCTCCTGGAACGGCACCTTTAATCAACAGCAGGTTGCGCTCCAGATCGACTTTGACCACTTCGAGGTTCTGAACAGTGACCTGCTCATCGCCCATGTGGCCGGCCATTTTCTTGCCTTTGAATACGCGACCCGGGGATTGGTTCTGACCAATAGAACCCGGCGCGCGGTGTGACAGGGAGTTGCCGTGGGTGGCGTCCTGGGCGGCGAAATTCCAGCGCTTGATTACGCCCTGAAAGCCCTTACCGCGGGATACGCCAGTGACATCGACTTTCTGGCCGGGTTCGAAACGATCGGCCGTAATCTGGCCGCCTACTTCGAGGCCGTCGAGGTTGTCACAGGTGAATTCCCACATGCCTCGGCCGGCTTCGACATTTGCCTTGGCAAAATGGCCTGCGAGGGGCTTGCTGACACGGGAAGCACGGCGCACACCAGTGGTCACCTGAACCGCAGTGTAGCCATCGCTTTCGAGGGTTTTGAGCTGAGCAATGCGGTTGGGTTCAACCTCAACCACAGTGACGGGGATAGAGGCACCGTCCTCAGTGAATACGCGAGTCATGCCGCTTTTACGGCCGACAATACCAATAGTCATTTTTTTTCCTCTCGTGTACGGGGCTGTTACCCGCTATGGCCGCCCATTCCAGAGCGTTACACCGGTCCCCGTGGGGACCCAACCTCAGCCCAGGCTAATCTGTACTTCGACGCCTGCAGCCAAATCCAAATTCATCAGAGCGTCTACCGTTTTTTCGGTCGGGCTCACGATATCCAATAGTCGCTTGTGGGTACGAATCTCGTACTGGTCACGCGCATCTTTGTTGGCATGCGGAGAAATCAGAATGGTATATTTCTCCTTGCGGGTCGGCAGCGGAATCGGACCGCGAACGGTGGCGCCGGTGCGTCGCGCAGTGTCAACAATTTCTTTGGCCGAAGCATCGATCAGTCGATGATCAAAGGCCTTCAGGCGGATGCGGATGTTTTGATCTTGCATGTGCAAAATTCCAAGTAACTATCGGTTTTAAAATAACTTTTCGCTTTTGTTAGGCGCGCAAATAGCGGGCCGACCCGGCGAAAGAGGGCGAATTCTAGGGGCTGCCCCGGTGAGAGTCAAGGATTTCTGCGAGTAATTCCAGGGATTGTCGGAGCTGGCATTGGCGCACTGCGATACACCAGAGCAAAGCCTCGTCCGGCTTGCCCTGTAAGCCAGATCAACGCTTGCCCCATCAGCCACTTAAGGCGCGCAGAATCACCTCGTAAAGTGGGATGCCGAACAAAACGTTAAAGGGAAAAGTGATGCCGAGGGAGGCCAGCATGGCAAGCCCGATGTCAGCGTCCAGGGCAGCTTGACGAAAAGCGGCGGGCGCGGCGATATAGGAGGCGCTGGCCAGCAGCGTCGCCAATACAAGCGTAGAGCCGTAAGGCAGCCCCAGGGCAAGACCGAGGCCAATGCCGACCAGGCCCAGCAGAACCGGGGTAATCAGGGCAAAGAGTGCGACGCGCCAGATTCCCGAGCGCCAGGCCGCCAGTTCGCGGGCGGCACAGAGCCCCATTTCCAACAGGAACAGGGCCAGCAAGCCAGGAAAAAGCACGATAAACAGCGGTACGATAGCCGCGCTTCGCTCGGGGCCGTAGATATAGCCTACCAGCACACCCCCTACCAGCAGCAGTACGCCGCGACTGGTGAAAGATTCGTGCAGCATGGTCAGGTAGCCAATCGACTGTTCTTGCCCCCGGCGATAGAGCAACATGCCGACCACGATAGCTGGCAGTTCGAGCAGCACCAGATAGAGCGTTGTTTCCGGAGCCATCGGCAAATTGCGGGCATTGGCCCAGGCCACAACCACGGCAAAGGTCCCCGCACTCACCGAACCATAGTGAGCCGCAATGCAGGCGGAGTTGGCCTGGTTCAAGCCCACCAGTCGGTGCAAAACCGGATACAGCGCTAGCGGAATGGCGGCTCCCGCCAGGATGATGACGCTGAAGGTCAGTAAATAGCTCGTCTGCCACTGTCCGTGCAGGGCCAGGCCACCCTTCAGGCCAATGGCGAACATCAACAAAATGGTCAGGGTTTCGTAGGTGCCGCGAGAAATCTTCAGATCAGACTGCAGCAGGCCGGCAACGAGGCCGAGGGCGAAAAGCGCGATGATGACATCTGGCATGGAAGTACCTCTTGAAGCTGGCGCGCATTCTATTCCCCGAAAGATTTATTTTAATAAAATTAGCAAAACGTCTGTATTTACTTTTATCTATGAATAGACCCCATATTACCTTTCGCCAGTTGGAGCTCTTTCGCGAAGTAGTGCGGGAAGGCTCGATCAGTAGGGCTGCCCAGCGCCTGCATTTGACGCAGCCGACCATCTCCAGTCAATTGCGCAAACTGGCAGACCAGCTAGGCTGCGAGCTGCTTGATTTTCGCGGCGCAGCTAAGGGTCACCGACCAGGGTTTACTGCTGCTCGCGGCGGCGGGGGACATGCTTGATCGAATGCAGGAGCTGCGCCTGGGGCTGGCCGAAGCCAGCGCGGGAAGTCGCGGCCACCTGAGTCTGGCTATCGTGACCACCGCCAACTATGTGATGCCGCGGCTAATTGGTCAGTTCGGCAGGGTGTACCCGCAGGTGGAGCTGTCGCTGTTCACGGGCAATCGCCAGGAAATACTGCAACGCTTTGAGCGCAATACCGACGACCTCTACATCTTCAGCCACCCGCCCGCCAGCAGCGACGCCCAGAGTCTCGCCTTTTTGCGCAATCCGCCGGTGGTCATTGCGCCGCCGGATTACCCAGCGCGCAACAGGGAAAAAGCGATTGGCTTTGACAGCCTGCAAGGCGAGCGCTTTCTGTTGCGCGAGTCGGGATCTGGTACCTGTATGAGCTTCAGCAACTGGCTGATTCGCAACGGCCATACGCTGACTAACCGGCTGCAAGTAGCCAGCAACGAGGGCATATTTTTGGGCGTAGCTGAAGGATTGGGTCTGGGAGTTATCAGCGAACATGTGGTGCGCTGCCGAACGGAACCGGTGAGGGTGCTGCCGGTGAAGAGCTTTCCACTCAAAGCACAATGGCACCTGGTGCACAAAAAGCACCAGCGTATCAGCTCCGTCGCCCGCGTATTTATGGACTATCTCAGAGATCAGCTCCCCCATCTCGAACCCGAGTACAGTCTGCCGATGGCCAAGATCAGGGAAAGTTAGTCTGTCGTGTCTCCGGCATTTGACATCGTTTGTCGGCGCCAGAGGAGCGCGCGGCTGGTCTGGCTAGCGACAGGCCTGCGGCCGGTACTTGTCGGGCATACTGCCGCGGCTACAATCCCAAATGATGCGGCCATCCACCAGCTCCGGCACCAGGTTGATCACATTCTGATTGTCGAGCACGCGCAGCTTGTTGCGATTGTCGTAGACCAGCCGGATGGTGCCAGCTTCGGGATTGGGCTGTACCCGCGCCGAGCGCAGCCACATGCCCTGAAATTCGCGGGCGGCGGGCAGGCCCAGTTCGGTGTTGCTTTGCGGCATAACGCCATTGAGGGTGTAGTACTGCTGGACCAGGAACTGTAGTTCGCGCGCCAGAACAAAATCCCCCACCACCTTGGAACGCACAGGATATTCGGTATACATGGGAACACCCACCATGGCCAGGGCGCTGATAATGGCCAGGGTCACAAGCAACTCAAGCAGGGTGAATCCGCGCTGGCTTTGACGTGCAATGTTGATGGTGGCGACACCCATGTCACGAACTACATTCCACATAGATTAAGAGCCTGGCGACAGGATTACCCCGCCAGCGTTGCTTGCTTCGGGCGCTCAGTGATAAAAAACGCCAGTTCTGCACTGAGTTGCTGGCGCTGTGCCGGGGTAAGCTCCTGCCCCGAATCCAGGATTGCCTTCAGGTTCAGCAGACGTCCCTGGTAGTTGTCCAGCAACTCATTGATGACATCCGCCACCTCCGTGAATTGATCGCCCTTACGCAGGGTCAAACGCTGGAACAACTTGCCTTCGTGCATTTGCCGCAGGGTGCGTTCGATGGCATACACCGGTCCGGCAATATGGAAGCTGATTTTGCGGGAGACGAGGTAAACGACACCAATGGCCACAAATTCCATTACCGCGACCGAAGTGCGAAAGACATCGACCAGCAGGAATTTGTGCCCGATGGCTACATCGAGCAAACCAGCGATGAGCAGAATGACGTTCAGGGAGATCAGCGTAGTCAACAGCGTACTCAGGATGAGCCGGTGCTGAAAATCATTCTTGATCATGATTTGTGCGCGCTGGTTTTTCATAGAATGTTCCCCAATCCTGAATGGAAGGCAATTTGCCACGATGCGGCTATTTTCAATGTTCGCCCCTGCACTTTCGACACCTGCCGTCAAAAGCTGCAACTAATCCGGCTGCGATTCTTGCGAAAACACCGCCCCGCCAACAAGCAAATGTCGGTACTGGTGTCTAGGCGAGGGGGTATTTGTGTGCCGCAGGGCGAAAAACTGAGAACTGACCAGCAGGTTTTGGCCGCCAAATAAAAAAAGGGGCCTGACTGGCCCCTTTTCTATCGACAGCGCAGGATCGCTTATTCGATGACTTTGGCGACGACGCCGGCGCCGACGGTACGACCACCTTCGCGAATTGCAAAGCGTAGGCCTTCT
>JAYQPQ010000028.1:0-24107 GCA_038145405.1 Porticoccaceae bacterium
ACCCACAAACTCTTTCACGAGGCCGTGCGCAGTCAGCGCCGGGGTCTACTGGTGGTCGACGAGGAACATCGCTTTGGCGTGCGCCAGAAGGAGAAACTCAAGGCCATCCGCGCCGAGGTGGACGTGCTCACGCTGACCGCGACTCCCATTCCGCGCACCCTGAATATGGCCATGGCGTCTATTCGCGACCTGTCCATTATCGCTACCCCGCCGGCACGGCGACTGGCCGTGAAAACCTTTGTACGCCGCGACGACACACGCACCCTTGAAGAGGCCATTCGCCGCGAACTCATGCGCGGTGGTCAGGTTTACCTGCTGCATAACGAAATTCGTTCCATCGAGCGACGCGCCGAGGAAGTACGCAAGCTGGTTCCCGATGCTCGCGTCGCAGTAGCCCACGGCCAGATGCGCGAGCAGGAGCTGGAGCGCATCGTCGGGGATTTCTATCACCAGCGTTTCGACATTCTGGTGTGCACCACCATTATCGAAACCGGTATCGACATCCCCACCGTCAATACCATCATCATCGACCGTGCCGATAAATTTGGCTTGGCACAACTACACCAGTTGCGCGGGCGCGTCGGACGCTCGCACCACCAGGCTTATGCCTACCTGCTGACTATCGATCCATCCGCGATGACGCCGGATGCGGAGAAGCGCCTGGCGGCCATTCAGGAGGCAGACCACCTCGGCTGTGGCTTTACGCTGGCAACGCACGACCTGGAAATTCGCGGCGCCGGGGAACTGCTCGGCGACGAGCAGAGCGGTCAGATACAAACCCTGGGCTTCGAGCTCTACCAGCAGATGTTGACCAAGGCGGTGCGGCAACTGCAGACCGGCGAACTGGAACAGGATGAAGAGCAGGAAGTAGAAATTCAGTTGGGCGTTGCGGCACTGATTCCCGATGACTACCTACCGGATGTGAATACCCGTCTGCAGCTCTACAAGCGCATCGCTGGCAGCACAGACGCCGGCCAGCTGGAGCAGTTGCAGATCGAAATGATCGACCGTTTTGGCCTGCTGCCAGCCGCTGCCAAGATCCTGTTTCGCCTGACGTTGATGAAACAGTTGGCACGCCAGCTCGGCGTGCGCAAAATCAGTGGCGGCGATACCGGCGGTTCATTGCACTTCATCGAGCGCCCGCCGATGGACCCCCTGCGCCTGATCGAGCTGGTACAGGCCGAGCCGAAGCGTTATCGCTTCCAGGGAGCCAGCCGATTACAATTCCAGGATGACCTTGCTGAGCCAAACCGGCGTCTGGAGTTTGTTGAAGCCCTGCTCGCACGGCTGTGCGCACCGGAGTCGCGCTGACATGCGCTGGCTGACCGCGGTGCTGCTTGGGCTGCTCGCTGCACTGCCCGTTCAGGCGCAGACCTGGTACGAGGTGGAAGTGCTGATATTTAGTCAATCGCATCCGGACCTCTACTCACCCGGTGCCAGCGAAGAAGCCTGGCCTGACACCCTGCGCCCCACCTGGCCGGAGCCCCTGATCCGATTCGGTCCGGCTGCCGGCCCCAGCCCGGCGTTGCGCGTCCTGCCAAATAATCAGCGCCGGCTGAACAACGATGCCTATGCCCTGCGCGTGACCGACGGCTATCAGGTACTTTGGCATCAGGCCTGGCGCCAACCGCTGCTGGATCAAACCCGTTCACCCTGGATCCAGATCGAGGCCGGCGCCGACCAGAACGGCCAGCGCGAGCTGGAGGGCGCCTTGCGCATTTATCTGGAACGCTTTCTGCATATCGACACCGAACTCTGGCTGAGTCGGTTTGCTGATCCGAATGCCTTGCCGGCATTGGAACAGGCGGATCAGCTACCCCCCTTTAGCCTGCCCGACGCTCCCTTCGTCGCCAGCGCCTGTCAATTCTTTGCCCAGTCCTGGCCGAGCAACCTGAGCATGGAGGTTCCCAGCCTGCGCCCGGGACAGCGCATCGACGACTGGTGGTTCCCGCCTTTCAACTGCGCAATCGACAGCCAGCAGTTTGCCGCCGGCTTGCCGATTGGCGCAGCAATCGATCCCTATGTCCGCATCGATCCTCCCCTCATCCGCTATCGGGTTCTCGCTGCCGATGGCGAGACCCCGCTGGACGAACCCGTGGAGATACAGGCACAGCTGCGGCAACCCGAACAAGAAGCAAACGCGGTGGCAACGGAAGCATTAAAGGAAGCGCAGCAGATGGCACGCCACTGGCAGATCGAACAGATTATTCCGGTGCGTCAGAGCCGCCGCATGCGCTCTGGCGAACTGCACTACATCGACCACCCGGCGCTGGGCCTGCTGGTACTCGTCAGTCCGGTCGAAGCGCCAATCCTTCAGCCCTGAGGCGCGTCGCCGCGTCGGGCAATATCTGGCGTGTGAACGGTGGAGGTTGGGAAGGCGATTTCCGCACCGGCCTCGCGAATGATGCGTTCAACCCGAAACAACACATCCTGTTTGACCTGGTGATACTCCTGCCAGTTGGTGGTGCGGGTGAAAGTGTAGATAAAAAAGTCCAGCGAGCTCGGCGCAAAGGTGTTGAAGTTGACCATGAGCGTCTGATCGGTATCGATGTCCTCGTGGTTCAGCAGCATCTCCCTAACCTTTTCCACAATGCCCGGCAAAAGCGCCGCATCGGCGTAGCGCACTCCCACGGTTTCATGAATGCGACGGTTCGACATGCGCGAAGGGTTTTCCACCGAGATGGTATTGAAGGTGGCGTTGGGTACATAAAGCGGCCGTTTGTCGAAAGTGCGAATCACCACACGGCGCCAGCCGATGTCTTCCACCGTGCCCTCGATCTCCTGATCGGGCGAACGAATCCAGTCACCTACCGCGAAGGGCTTATCCAGATAAATCGTCAGCGCACCAAAAAAATTGGCTAGCAGATCGCGGGCGGCAAAGCCCACGGCGATACCACCGATGCCGCCAAAGGCGAGCACGCCGGAAATGCTGAATCCCAGAGTCTGCAAAATCACCAGCGCGGCAGTCACGACGATGGATGCCCGCACCAGGTTGCCCAGCGCCTTGGCCGTGGTGATGTCCATCGGCTTTTCCAGGTAGCCATCTGCGCTCAGATTTTTTTCGGCCCGGCGGATAAAACGCAGCGAACCCCAGGCGACCAGGGCGATGACAAAGACCCGGTTGAGCGTGCCGATCGCATCGCCCCAGGCCAGCTCGGTGAGTCGCGCCATGATCAGGGCGGCGAAGTTGATACCGAATAACCAGATGGCCAGCTCGATCGGACCGGAAAGCGAAAATATCAGGGCATCGTCCCACACATTGCGGGTTTTCTCGGCTCTGGCCAGCGCCTTGCGGAACAGGCGCGAGACCAGAAAATGCAGCAGCATCACTGCCAGCACAATAGAAAACACCCAGAGTATCCAGTGGTCGGCGAGACTGGCGTCCCAGCTCTGCAGCAAATTCTCTACCATATCGTTCATGCGTCGCCTCCCTGTTGGGTCAGTTCGAGGAAGTGCTGGGCCTGCTCGTACCAGGGGTGGTCACTAATTGAGTCCGTATCCCAGCGGCGCCGTGCACGCATGGGCGTCCAGTCCAGTGGCGCCAGATAACGCTGACGCGACAACCAGTCTGCCACTTCCACCGCACCGTCGCGGTTATTGCACAGGATAAGCATGTCGCATCCCGCTTGCAGCGCCAGTTCGGCGCGCCGCGCGTAGGAACCGGCGCCAGCGGCGCCTTCCATACTCAGGTCGTCGCTGAACACCCGGCCGCGAAATTGCAGTCGTTGGCGCAGGATTTCCTGCAGCCAGTGCGAAGAAAAGCTAACCAGTTGTTCGTCTACCTGCAAAAAGCGGATATGCGCCGACATCACGGCATCCAGCTTTCCAGCCAGTTGCCGGTAAGGCAACAGATCGAAATCCCAGAGTTGCTCCAGACTGCGCGTATCGGTCGGCAGTTCGAGATGACTGTCCCCGGCTACGCCGCCGTGACCGGGAAAATGCTTGCCGGTGGCCGCCATCCCCGCTGCATGCATGCCTTCCAGATAGGCGCCCGCCGAACGTGCGACCAGGCCGGCATCGGCGCCGAGCGAACGATCACCAATGACCTTGGAAGGCACCAGTGCCAAATCCAGCACCGGTGCAAAGCTGATATCCAGGCCGTGGGCAATGACTTCTGCTGCCATTAACCAGGCAAGACTGCGCGCCGCTTCAACAGCCTGACGCTCGTCACGCTCCGCCAGGGCGCCGATGGCAGCCAGGGGCGGCAGGCGGTGGAAGCCACTTTGCAATCGTTGTACCCGGCCGCCCTCCTGATCCACAGCGATCAGCATACCCGGGCTGATCCGGCGCACCTCGTCGGTGAGCGCGCGCAACTGAGCCGGGCTCCGGTAGTTGCGTGCGAACAGAATCAAACCTCCCACGACGGGACGCGCCAGTAACTCACGGTCGTCCGGAGTCAACTCCTGCCCGGCGAGATCCAGCATCAACCTGGCACTCAAGATCGGCTCCCTTGGTTCGGTTCGGTTAGAAGATTTATTTCTTAAACCTGAAGGGATTATTTTATCGGGCTCTTAAAAGATAGACTACGACTCATATTTGCAGCGCTTTTCAACAATGAATTCATGGGCTTAGATTTTCCAGTCCGGCCCAGACGCAGCCCCCGCCGCCGGGGCGAGTTAAGTTGACCCTTCAGATGACAAGTTTGAATATGAGGCGACAGGACTAATCGCAGGCAGGAGTGTTTTATGGCTAACCTCGCACCGGCAATCGGGGACTGGTTTATCGACCGCTCCCAGCAGCAGCTTTTCGAAGTAGTGGCCATCGACGAACATGCCAGCACCATCGAGGTTCAGTATCTGGATGGTGAAGTCAGCGAGATTGATCTCGACTCCTGGGGCTTGTTGCCGATTGAAACGGCCGCCCCGCCGGAGGATTGGTCGGCCCCCTTCGAAGTCGATGCGGAAGACATGGATAACGAGCTACACCTGGCCTCACCTGCCTATGATCCACTGAGCCTGCTTGAATCGGAGATGTTCGAAGGCTTCGACGAGTTCTGAGCACAGGCGCCCCCTCAGCGGGACTTCTCAATCCCTGAATACTGGATATAATGACAGTATATTCAGGGAGCCTGAGACGTGAAAAAACTCACTGGCCGACAACAGCAGATTCTCGATTTTCTGTCCGATCACATTCAGTCGACGGGCATGCCGCCAACGCGCGCCGAAATTGCCTCGGAACTGGGATTTCGTTCGCCCAACGCCGCCGAAGACCATCTCAAGGCGCTGGAACGCAAGGGCGTCATTGAGCTCGTGCCTGGTGCCTCGCGTGGCATCCGCGTGGTGGATGCCGAGCCGGAGGGGCTACCCATCATCGGCTCGGTCGCCGCTGGCAGACCGGTGCTCGCCGTGGAAAACGTCGATGATCACCTCGGCCTCAGGGCGGATTTCTTTTCGCCACCAGCGCACTACCTGCTACGGGTGAAGGGTCTTAGCATGAAGGATGCAGGCATCCTCGAAGGCGACCTGATCGCCGTCAATCGCGAACGCGAAGCGCGCAATGGCGACATCGTGGTGGCCCGCATCGACGATGAAGTTACCGTTAAACGCCTTCAGAAAAGTGCCAAGGGAGTCGAGCTGCATCCGGAGAATCCGGATTTCGAGGTGATCCGGGTCGATCCGGAGCGCTGTGATTTTGCCCTCGAGGGCGTGGTGGTTGGCCTTTTGCGGCTCTAGTTTCGGTCGTTAGTGCAGGATGCGACCCTCGGCGTCGCGTTCGATCCCAACATCCTCAACGATACTTTCAACGCGCTGAATACCGGCCTCAATCATGGTTTTGGCGACCTCGCCCTGCGCATTGCTTAAAAAGGCCATAGCCTGGGGCGAAAAACGCACGACGACGACAGGCTCTTCCTCGGCATCGGTGCGCTGCAGGGCGTACTCGCCTTCGTCGAGTTCAACGATTTCATAGAGTGGTGTGCTCATGGCACGATTTTACCACTCAATACTCCACCATGACATTGCGGTGTCGATCGGAGATTTCCTCCAGCCGGCGCAGCCAATCCTCCAGTCGCGCCTGGTCCAGATCGCGATTACTCAGCGAGCGCAGGCTGATCATACCCTCGGGACGTGACTGCGGTTGCTCCTTGCCGGGCTCGGGCGGCGCTGCAAAAAAATGTTGCCAGCAGTCGATCAGTTCAGCGAGAAAGCCATTGCGGCGCAGTTCCACCAGTTCGGCCACCTCTCCCGGTGTTTTGCCTGCGGCGGCAAGCGCACTTTGCAGTTGGCTCAGCTCGCTGATCTGGCCGGGCTGCGGCACCTGATAGTTGGCCGCCAGTTCGCGCAGCATCTCGAGATAGGCCCGATAGAGGTGGAATAGAGCCGATTCGAGCAGGCCGGTATGACGCAACCGGGCACTGGCGGAAGTGCCTTCCGGCGGAATTTGCAAATGCTGACCCGCCAGCACCAACTGCCGGTTGACGCGCTGGGAAAAAGGATTGGCCATCAGTCGCCCCGCACCACCCAGCGGCCATCCTGATAATCGGCGCGCCAACCGGTCGGTTTGCCGTCCACTTCGCTGCGCACATAGGACATGCCGGACTTCTTGTCAAAACGCACGACCGTGTCGCGCCCTTCGGCATCCTGTCGCGGAGCCGAAAAGAGGTGGGCATATTTGGGGTCGATGGCAGCTTGATGCGGCAGCAACTCACTCACCAAGGGTGCCCGCGTTTCGCGATGGCGCGGATACTGCGAGGCTGCCAGAAACAAACCGCTGGCACCGTCGCGCAGCAGGTAGTGATCGTCGACCTTCTCGCAGCGCAGTTCCGGCATCGGCACCGGATCCATCTTCGGCGGTGCCGGCTGTCCATTGCGCAACAATTTGCGCGTGTTCTTGCAGTCGGGAGAAGTACAACCAAAATACTTGCCGAACCGGCCAGTTTTAAGCTGCATTTGACTACCGCACTTGTCACACTCCAGCACCGGGCCGTCGTAGCCTTTCAGCTTGAATTCGCCCTGCTCCAACAGGTAGCCGTCACAGTCCGGGTTGTTGCCGCAGACGTGCAGGCGACGCTGGGCGTCCATGAGATAGGCGTCCATCGCCGTATGGCACTTGGGGCAGCGCTTCTTGTCATGCAACTGACGGGTTTCAGCTTCTTCATCGGCATCGGCTGGCAGAACTTCATCGCCAGACACCAGATTGACCGTCTGCTTGCAGCGCTCCTTGGGTGGCAAGGCATAACCGGAACATCCCAGGAACACACCGGTGGACGCCGTGCGAATCTGCATGGGGCGACCACAGGTGGCGCAGGGGATATCGGTCAGCGTCGCGTCGTTGCCGCGCATGGAAGTCTCGGCGCGGCTCAATTGCCCGACAAAGTCGGCGTAAAAGGCATCGAGCGTGGCAATCCAATCCTGGCCGCCGGAGGCAATGCGGTCAAGATTCTCCTCCATGCGTGCAGTAAAGGAGTAATCCATCAGATCCTGAAAATTTTCCTGCAGGCGATCTGACACAATCTCGCCGATCTTCTCGACGTAGAAGCGGCGTTTTTCCAGGCGCACATAGCCGCGCTCCTGAATGGTGGAAATGATGCTGGCGTAGGTCGATGGACGACCGATGCCGCGCTTTTCCAGCTCGCGCACTAGGGCCGCTTCGCTGTAGCGGGCCGGCGGCTTGGTGAAATGCTGGACGGGATCCAGCTTGAGCAGTTGCAGCGACTCGCCCACTTGTAAATCCGGCAGCTCGCGGTCGTCTTCGTTCTTGCTGTAGGGCGGCAGCACGCGCTGAAAGCCGTCAAATCGCACGACGCGGCCCGTGGCGCGCAAGTCGAAATCACCGGCACGGACATCGACGCGCGTCACGGTAAATTCGGCCGGATTCATCTGACAGGCGACAAAGTGCTGCCAGATTAGCTGGTAAAGTTTGCGTGCATCTGCCTCCATATCCTGCAGACGTTCTGGTTGTACCCGGACATCCGACGGACGTATGGCTTCGTGCGCTTCCTGCGCACCCTCGCGACTGCCGTAGCGCAGTGGCTCCTGCGGTAGGTAGCTGGCACCAAAACTGGATTCGATGTAGCTGCGGCAGTCGCTCAGGGCATCTTCGCTCAGGTTGGTCGAGTCGGTTCGCATGTAGGTGATGTGCCCGGCCTCATACAGCCGCTGTGCCAGCACCATGGTTTTTTTCACGCCGAATCCGAGACGCGTGCTGGCGGCCTGCTGCAGGGTCGAGGTAATGAGCGGCGCCGGCGCCTTGGCGCGCGAAGGGCGATCCTCCCTGTGCCCCACCTTGAATTCTGCGGGCGCCAGACGCTCTACCGCCGCCTGGGCCTGGGCCTGGTTTACCGGCCGGAACTTCTCGCCATCAGCAGTGGTGACCTGGAAGCGCACCGCAGCTCGACCAGCGGCCTGTAGATCGGCGTGCAGGGTCCAGTATTCCTCCGGATCAAAGGCATGAATTTCCCGCTCGCGCTCAACCAGCAGGCGCAATGCGACTGACTGTACGCGCCCGGCAGACAACCCGCGGGCGATCTTGCTCCACAGCAGGGGCGACAGCATGAATCCGACCACGCGGTCGAGAAAACGTCTGGCCTGTTGCGCATTGACGCGATTCAGATTCAGTTGTGCAGGTTGTTCAAAAGCTTCTGTAATGGCGCGCTTGGTAATTTCGTTGAACACCACGCGACGGAAACGACTGTCGTCACCGCCGATGATTTCACGCAAATGCCAGGCAATGGCCTCCCCTTCGCGGTCAAGATCTGTCGCCAGATAAACTTGCGGCGCACTCGCCGCCAGCTTGCGCAGTTCGGCAACGACCTTTTCCTTGCCAGGCAGCACCTGATAATCGGCACGCCAGCCCTGCTCGGGATTAATGCCCATGCGCCGCACCAACTGTTGGCGCGCCTTGTCACTCTTGTACTGCGCCTTCTCCTCTGCGTCCATGCCACGCGTGCGGGCCGCCTCGCGCGCACGGTCGCGGGAATCGGTAGTCGCACTGCCCGAGGTCGGCAGATCGCGAATGTGACCGATGCTGGACTTGACGATAAATTGATCGCCCAGATACTTATTGATGGTCTTGGCCTTGGCAGGCGACTCGACGATGACCAGCGATTTGCTCATAAATTAGCCAGGGTGGATTGAACCGTAGGGGTCAGGATTGCCGGGAGGGTCGGACGACCTCTCCTTTTTTATTAATGCCGGTGAACGCCAGAAAAGTAAAGCAGCCTGTTTTTCGAGGCTGATCAATACTCCGACCGGAGCGACGATTTTTCCGGCGTCGCTGTGCAGCGCTCAACCGTCCAGCGCTCGACAAATTCCAGGTATTGCGCGATTTGCTCCAGCAGCTGAACACCGCCGCTCTCATCCCAGGCAACCAGCACATCGCCGGAACCCGCAGCCACCAGGCGACAGCCGTTGGGCAGGCTCGCGAGCTGTTGCCGAAGTGCGACGTCGGGCTGGCGAAAGCACCCATTCGAGGCCTGAATTTGGCCGTTCTCGTCACGCCAGATCCAGCCCTGGCAGCCCGGCAGCGCGCGCGACCGGTAACGCCGATAGGCCACCAGGCGAGAATGATCATAGCCAGTTTCGAGCTTCAGCTGACTGCCAAGCGTAATCCGCATTCCGCGCTTCATCGCTTGCTCACGCAGGCCGGCCAGACGCTTCTGATGGGGCGAGGGTTTCACCGCGAGAATACCGCCCCAAATAAAGAGAAACGCCAGAATCAAGGCTAACCAGACCATAGAAACTCCACCGGAAGACGCGCCGCGTGCCCCATCTTGAAGCCACTCGGCAGCAAGAGGTACATTAGCACGCAAAGCATAAGAGGGGTTTTGCATTGCGCCTGCTTTTGAGCGTACTGATCGGCTGTTCCCTGCTCTGGTGCCCTTTACTTCAATCGGCAGAGCCGGAAGCGCTGGGCAATCTTCGCGCTACATTTCTCGAGGGTGAACGGGCTGCAAGCCAGGGCCAAACCCTGCTCGCTCGACAACACCTTCAGCACCTCCGGGACGCCGACTATATTCTGGCGCCCTACCTCGAACTCAGCATCATGTTGATCGACCTCCACCGGGTGCCCGACGCCGAGGCAACGGCGTTCATGCAGCAATATGCCGGCACCTGGCTCGGCGAAAAATTGCGCCTCAACTGGTTGGTCGTTCTGCGTTCGCGGCACGACTATCAGGGATACGTCGATCTCTTCGTGCCTGGCACCGGCACCGCGGCGCAGCAATGCTTTTATTACGAGGCGCTCTATCGGCTGGGGCAGCAACAGCTAGCCTTCCAGGGCGCTCGCGATCTTTGGCTGGTTGGGGAGTCCCAATCCAGTGGCTGCGACTGGCTGTTCGCGCGCTGGCGCAGTTCCGATAGCTATTCCGAAGAGATGCTGTGGCAGCGCTTTATTCTGGCGCGGCGTGCCGGTGAAACGGCGCTTGGGCGCTACCTGGAAAGCATCGTGCACGACCCGCAGATCAAGCTGCGCATGCAGGCCTATCACAAGATTCGCGCTGAACCCGAGGTGTTGGCCAACACCCAGGCCTTTATCGACGGCGGTATCGCCTATTCAGAAGTGATCGCTCAGGGGCTGCGCAATCTGGCGGAACGCGATCTGGAGCTGAGCCTGCGACTCTGGCCGACCTATCAGCGGGCTGGCGTCATGGCTGTGGATGACCAGGCCTACGCCATGGAAGCCTTGCTCGAGCAATTGCACGACCGCGGTCGCGACAGCGACGCCCTGGGGCTGGCACGACAGCATCCCAACCTGTTGCGCACGGACCGCATTGCGCAACATATGGCCTACGCAGCCCGCCGCTCGTCCTGGCGTTCCGTCCTGGCCTGGCTCGATCTGATTCCGCCTTCAAGTGCCACAGATGAAGCCTGGGTGTATTGGCGTGCACGCGCCAGCTATGCCCTCGGCGAGGATGCCAGTCCACTCTTCGAACAGCTCGCCGGACAACGTTCCTATTACGGTTTCCTTGCCAGCCTGCAGACGCGCCGCGGTTTCAATCTGAACGATCGCTCTTCGCCCCCGCGCACCGACTGGCAACCTGAACCCCGCGTGGCGCAGGCCCTGAAAAGCGCGATCGAGCTGGAATCGGTTGGCTACAGTGTCAATGCCCGCTTGAGCTGGCAGCACGCCATGCGCCTGCTCAGCGAGGAGGAGGCGGTGCAGGCGGCCTGGTGGGCCAGCGCATCCGGCTATCACTTCCTGGCTATCCAAGCCACTATCGAAACAGGCGCCTGGGACCAGTTGGATATCCGCTTCCCCTTGGCTTACCTGGATGAATTTTCCCAGTCGGCTGACCGCGAACAGATGCCACTGGCATGGCTCTTTGCCATCTCGCGGCAGGAAAGCAGTTTTGCGGCGGATATTCAGTCCCCTGCCGGCGCTCGCGGACTGATGCAGCTGATGCCCGGTACGGCGCGCGAAATGGCGCGCCAGGCCGATCTGGCCTACGAAAGCCAGCGCCTGACGGAGCCGGACTACAACATTCGCCTGGGGACTTCTTATCTGGCCATGGCTTATCAGGAACTGCAGAGCAATCCAGTCTGGGCAACGGCCGCCTACAATGCTGGCATCGCCCGCGTGAAATCCTGGCTGCGTGCCGAACCGGAGTCGCTGCCTCTGGACGTCTGGATCGAATCCATTCCCTTTAACGAAACCCGCAACTACGTCAAGAACGTGCTGGCCTACTCGGTGATCTACGGCGCCAAGCTGGGCCAACCCTCGCTGATGGAAATACTGGGACCGCAATTCTTTACCGCCTGGCCGAGCCAGGGTTAGTCACAGCCGGCGTGTTTGATATTGGCGTCAATCTGACCAGCGGCCAGCTGGCAGGCGATCTCGACGAGGTAGTGGCGCACGCTCATGGCGCCGGCATCCGGGGCATGGCCATAACCGGGACAGATCTGGAGGACAGCCGCGCCGCGCTCGCTCTCTGCCGCCAGCTGCCGTCCCACTTCCCAGGCCTGCTCTGCAGCACCGCCGGCGTCCACCCCCATCACGCCAAATCCTGGAGCAGCCAGGTACAGGACGAAATTCTGGCGCTCTGCGCCGATCCCCAGGTGCGCGCTGTCGGCGAAACCGGACTCGACTACAACCGCAATTTTTCGCCCCGCGAGCGCCAATTGGAGGCCTTTGCCGCTCAGCTCGACATCGCCGCCCAGACTGGACTTCCACTGTTTCTCCACGAACGCGATGCCTTCGAAGATCAAATTGCCCTGCTGCGCGAATTTCGCGCGCAGATAAGCGATGCCGTCGTGCATTGCTTTACCGGAACGCGCGATCAATTGCATGCCTATCTGGAGCTGGATTTTTATATCGGCATCACCGGCTGGGTATGTGACGAACGCCGCGGCGTCGAGCTCGCCACCATGGTCAGTGACATTCCGCTGTCGCGACTGCTGGTGGAAACCGATGCGCCCTGGCTGCTACCACGCAACATCGTTCCGCTTCCTTCGCAACGCCGCAACGAACCAGCCTATCTGGTCTGGGTGCTGCGCAAACTCAGCGAATGCTATGGTGTTCCCGTCGAGGAACTGGCCGCGCGCACCGAGCAGAATGCCCTTAACTTTTTCCGCCTGAAGCCCTAGGTCGGTTCCGCGAGAAAGTTTCGGATCGCCGCTTCATCAAAGGGCCAGAACAACTCTGCGCCGCTGTCTTCACGTCGCAGCACCGGGATCGCCAGACCGTAGCGCTTTTTCCATTCCAGGCGAGTGGTGACATCGCACAGGCGCAACTGGTCCGCCGGACCCAGACAGGGGCTCAGCAGGTCGAGCGCGCGCTCACAGAGACCGCAATGCGGGCCGCCGAACAAAATAATTTCACGCGGTGACATGGCGAATCAGCCAGCAGGAATGAATACCGGGATGGCGTTCGAAGTCCGGGTCGATGGACTGCTGCTGATAATCCTCCACGGCAAAATCCTGGCGCAGCGAATCGGCCAGCTTGAAGCCGCGTCGATTGGTGGAAAAAACCAGCACGCCGCCTGCGTCGAGGACTTGCATCGCACCACGCACCAGTTCCTCCTGGTCGCGTTCGACGTCGAGTACCTCCTCCATCCGCTTGGAGTTGGAGAAGGATGGCGGGTCCAGTAGGATCAGATCAAAACGCTGCTGGTGCGGCTCCCGTAGCCACTGCAGACAATCCTCGCGCTGTAGTCGATGCGTGCCGAGGTCGAGTCGATTCAGTTCAAAATTGCGCTGTGCCCAGCCCAGGTAGGTATTGGACATATCCAGGCTCAGCGATTCGCGGGCGCCGCCCAGGGCCGCCATCACCGTGGCACTGGCGGTGTAGCAGAAGAGATTGAGAAAGCGTTTGCCCTTCGCCTGCTTGCGGATAAATCGCCGCACCGGGCGATGATCGAGGAATAGCCCGGTATCCAGATAATCGGTTAGGTTGATCACCAGGGGGGCGCCGGCTTCCGTGACGATGCATTCGCGCTGGCGCTCGGCCTCCTGCTTCTCGTATTGCTGCTGGCCGCGTTGGCGTTCGCGACGCCGCAACAGAATATTTTCAGCGGGAATTCCGGTGGCTAGACCAACTCCGGTGACAATCTCGTTGAGTCGGTGACGCGCCAGGGCCGCATCCACCGTTTTTGGCGGCGCGTATTCCTGCACCAGGGCGTAGGTCGCTGCCTGGGCTTCGTAAATATCGACAGCCGCCGCGTACTCGGAAAGGTCGCGGTCGTAGCAGCGCCAGGCGGCAACGGCATTCTGTTTGCGCCAGGATTTCAGGCGCGCAGTATTTTTGCTGATACGGTTGGCGACCATACGCGCTCCCTCGGAGGGAGCGGTCTGCCCTGGGCTGCGCAAGAAGGCGTCCGGCGCAATCTGAAATAGATAGAGCTTGCACTCCAGGTTGCCGTTCAGAAAGCTCAGGCTGCGATGACTATGCATGCCCACCGCCTGACCCATGGCGGACTCGGTCGCCAGCACCGCCGCCTGCCAGCCGACAAAGCGATCGCGCAACACCTCGCCCAACAGGCTATAGGTCTTCAGCGCCGAGGCGTGATCCTGTAAACGCTCGCCATAGGGTGGATTGGTGATGAGCAATCCGTGCGGCGCCGGTGCCTGCAGATCGCGCACATCGCATGGCTCGAGCTGGATCAGCCCGTCGAGACCGGCAGCTGACAGATTGCGTCGCGCCAGCTGGATAGTGCGGGTATCGCTATCCGAGCCGTAGATATGGCCCTGCCAATTGGCGCGGCCGGCGGTCTCGCGTGCCAACGCAGCTTGACGCTGCGCTTGCCACAGGGGCTCGCTGTGGCCGCTCCAATGCTGAAATCCCCACGCTTCGCGGCTGATACCCGGCGCCCGATCGATAGCCATAGCGGCTGCCTCCAGCACCAGCGTGCCGCTGCCACACATGGGATCCAGCAAGGTGTTGGCAAAGCGCTCGGCGTCCGGCCCGTCGGACCAACCAGCATAGTAGAGCAGCGCAGCAGCTAGGGACTCGCGCAGCGGCGCAGCACCTGCCTCGCGTCGAAAGCCGCGCTTGTGCAAGCCCTCGCCGCTCAGATCCAGCGCAACTTCAGCCCTCCCCTTACGCAGTCGCACGCTGATGCGGCAACCGGCCTCACCGCTGAGCTGAGGCGTCGGCCAGTCGTTCTCCCGGCACCAGTCCACCAGGCCATCCTTGAAGCGCAGGGCGCCAAAGTGCGTGTGGCGAATGGCGGCGTTGGTACCGCTGAAATCAATTGCCACCTCGGATGGCTGCTGCAGCCAATCCTGCCAGGGCATAGCGAGGGCCATGGCGTAAAGTTCATCGCCGTCTTCCACCGCTTCGGTAGCCAAGGGCAGCAGCACGCGGCTGGCAACGCGCGACCAGAGGTTGATGCGGTACATCTCCTCCACACTGACCTCGACTTCGCAGCCCGCCCGGGTCGGCCTTGGCGAGCTGCAACCCAGACGCTGCAACTCGGCGGCGAGCAGGGGCTCCAGCCCGATAGCTGTGGATACAAAAACTTTCATAGTTTGCAGCGCGTCAATGCGTGTCCCGCAGCGCGCGTGCCACCTTTCGAACCAGGCCCGGGCCGCGATAGATCAGACCGGTGTAGAGCTGTACCAACGCCGCACCGGCCGCCAGTTTGGCCCGGGCATCCTCAGCCGACAGAATGCCGCCGGCAGCGATGATGGGCAGCTGGCCGGCCAGGGCATCGGCCAGGATAGCCACGACCTGGGTCGCGGCCTGAGTTAGAGGCGCTCCGCTGAGGCCGCCGGCCTGATCGGCATCGCTCTGGCCCTCGACGCCAGTGCGTGCAAGGGTTGTGTTGGTGGCAATCACCCCATCGATAGCGGTGTCGAGAAAGACTTGAGCCATTTCGCGCAATGCGGGTTCCGCCAGATCCGGGGCGATCTTGACCAACAGGGGGACCTGCCGCTGCTGCGCCTGCTGCAATCGATTGCGCTCGGCTACGAGGGTAGCCAACAGGGCAGTCAGCTCGTCGCGATTCTGCAGCGACCTCAGTCCGGGTGTATTGGGCGAGGAAATATTGACGACCACATAGTCGACATAGGGATAAACGCCGCGCAGACAGGTCAGGTAGTCGTCGACGGCCGAATCCAGGGGCGTATCGAAATTCTTGCCGATGTTGACGCCGAGCACGCCGGAGAACTGGCGTTGCCGCAACTGCGCAATCATCGCCTCCAAGCCCAAGTTGTTAAACCCCATGCGGTTGATCAGGGCCTGCGCCCGGGGCAGGCGAAACAATCGCGGCTGTGGATTGCCCGGCTGGGCGCGCGGCGTCACGGTACCCACCTCGATAAAGCCAAAACCGAGAGCCGCCAGGCCGCGCACATGTTCGCCGTTTTTATCCAGGCCAGCGGCCAGGCCAACGCGATTCGGAAAATGCAGCCCCATCAACTCAACCGGATCCTGCACCGCAGCCGGCATCACTTTGGTCAAACGAAGTCGCGCGGCCAGGTCCAGCCCGGCCAGCGTCAGTCGATGGGCCGTTTCCGGAGGCAAGGCAAACAGCAGGGGTTTAATCAGTTGGTACATGGTAGTCAGCCGGGTTGTGGAGCCGCGCCGCAAAAGCGGGCGCAATATACCCCAAAGCACCCCCGAGGGTCGAACCCGCAGGACCTGGTAGGCCATGCAATTATTCAACTAGCTGCATTCGATAGCGGGCTGCTGGCATACTGTCTTCCGCTAAACCTGCTGGCACACTGAAAAAGCGCTGATGCACAGCCAGAAAATGTGCCCGAGGGAACCCACGCGCCACTTGATTGTCTGTTAGACCCGAGGCAAGCGCCTCGTCGGGACCGGACAGCCGGCCGCATCACACAACTGGAGAATGTCTTTTGCAAACTGAATTTCAGCATCTGCGCGACTGGCTGAGCAGCCAGATCGTGGGTCAGAAAACCCTGGTCGATCGCCTGCTCATCGCTCTGCTGGCCGATGGCCACCTCCTGGTGGAGGGTGCTCCGGGCCTGGCCAAGACCAAGGCCATCAAGACACTTTCAGACGGTATCGAGGCCGATTTCAAGCGCATCCAGTTCACACCCGATCTGCTGCCCACCGATATTACCGGCACCGAGATCTTCCGCCCGGAAACCTCCAGTTTCAGCTTTGAACCGGGGCCCATCTTCCACAACCTGATTCTCGCCGACGAGATCAACCGCGCACCAGCCAAGGTGCAATCAGCCCTGCTCGAGGCCATGGCCGAGCGCCAGGTCAGCGTCGGCCACCGCACCATGCCGCTGCCCGAGCTATTCCTGGTTATGGCGACGCAAAACCCCATTGAGCAGGAGGGTACCTACCCGCTGCCGGAAGCCCAGCTGGACCGCTTCCTCATGCACGTGCGCATCGGTTACCCGGACGACTCCGCCGAACGCGAAATTCTGGCACTGGCGCGCGGCGAGGCCCGTCGTGGTGGCACTGCTCGCCCCGAACAGCGTATTAGCCAGACCGCCGTACTGACAGCGCGTCAGGAAGTGATGAATCTGCACATGGCAGAGAATGTCGAGAATTACCTGGTGCAACTGGTTCTCGCCAGCCGCCATCCTCAGGGCTACAGCAAGGAGCTTCCGGCCTGGATCGCCTTCGGTGCCAGTCCGCGCGCTACGATTGCACTGGATCGCTGTTCCCGCGCTCGCGCTTGGCTCGATGGTCGCGACTACGTATCCCCCGACGACGTGCAGGATGTCCTGCACGACTGCCTGCGCCATCGGTTGATTCTGACCTACGAAGCCGAGGCCGAAGGCCGCACTCCAGACGACCTGATCAGCGAGCTTATCCGCCTGGTGCCACTCAGCTGATATGTCGCTCGACCCGGGTATCCATACCAACCTGCAGCGTCTACTGGCGTTGCGCTTTGCTGCCAGCCGGCTCAACCTGTTCAACCGACGCCTGGCGTCGAGCCAGTTGTTTGGCGAAACGCGCTCGCGCTTTCGCGGCCGCGGTATGGAATTCGAGGAAGTTCGTCTCTACCAGCCCGGCGATGACATCCGCGCCATCGACTGGCGCGTAACCGCGCGTACGGGCAAACCCCACACCAAATTGTTTCGCGAGGAACGCGAGCGGCCGGTTCACCTCCTGGTCGACCAGCGCAGCAGTCTTTACTTCGGTTCCGCTCTGCGCTTCAAGTCCGTGCTGGCCGCCGAACTGGCCGCACTGGTGGCTTGGGCTGCGCTGGACAACAGCGATCGCATCGGCGGTCAGGTGTTGGGCGACCAAGGGCAGCGTGAGGTACGCGCGCGCCGCAATCGCCATGCTGTGCTGCAGCTGCTGCACGATCTGGTGCAGGCGAATCGCGCTCTGCCCTCGCCGTCACCGACCACACTCTCGCTCGCCGATGCCCTGGAAACCTGCCGCCGCCTGACGCGACCGGGCACCGCGCTCTTTATCATCAGCGACTTCTACGATCTGGATGCAGCCGCCGAAAAATCGCTGCATCTGCTGGGACGCCACGCCGATATTCGGCTGGTTCAGGTGGTCGACTCACTGGAGACCGATCTGCCCGCCCTCGGACAGGTTACGTTGAGCGATGGCCAGCACCGCCAGCGCATGGCAATCGACAGTGCCATGGCACGACATTTCCACGAGCAAGCAACGCAGCGCTCGGATCGACTCAAACGCCTGGCTAGCCTGACGCGGGCGCAGCTAGTGAGTGCCAGCACGGCGCGCGATCCCCTTGTCACGCTCGGCGCAGTCTACGGAGGCTGATCGTGGACCCCCAGTTGCAGGCCCTGTTTGAACAGCTTCGCGATATTCACCAACCGACCGCAGTTTCCTGGTGGCCACCGGCACCAGGCTGGTGGCTGCTCATGGGCATGCTGGTGGGACTGTCTACCTGGGCGTACCTGCGCTGGAAAACCTTTCGCCGCCAGGCTTTTCGTCGCGAAGCGCTGGCGCAACTCGAGCAGGCCATCAACGCCTGGCGCCAAAGTCAGGATGACCGCGCGCTGGTGGGTGCCTGTGCCCGGTTGTGCCGTCGGCTGGCCCTACACAACAAACCGCGCGGCGAGGTTTCCGCACTCACCGGCGCAGAATGGCTCGACCTGCTGGCCCAACTGTCGCCACATCCCTTGCAATCGGCCACGCTCGATGCGCTGTTAAAGGAGCAATATCGCGCCCAGCCGCAAATTGATGCCGAAGCCCTCTACCAGGATCTGCGCAGCTATATGCAACAGGTGGAGGTGCCGCGCTATGCTTAGCCTCGACTGGCCCTGGGTGTTCCTGCTGACCCCGCTGCCGCTGTTGGTGCGCTGGCTGAGTCGGCCTGCCGAGTCGCTCGGCAGCGCTCTGCGCGTACCCTTTTTTCAACAGCTACAGCGCCTGCAGCAAGTCGACAGTCACGCCTTCCCGCGCACCGCCTGGCGCGGCCTTCTATTGGCGCTGATCTGGCTGGCACTCCTGCTGGCGGCTGCTCGCCCGACCTGGACCGGAGAGCCCATTCCTCTGCCCCAGGAGGGGCGGGATTTGATGCTGGCAGTGGATATTTCCCAGTCCATGGCGGAGCCCGACATGGAGGTCAATGGCAGTTTTGCCAGTCGCATCGACGCGGTGAAATATGTGCTGTCGGAATTTATTGAACGCCGCACCGGCGACCGCATCGGGCTCATCCTCTTTGGCGAGCGCAGTTACCTGCAGACTCCTCTGACTTTCGATCGCAACAGCGTACAAATTCAGTTGATCGAGGCGCAGCTCGGTTTCGCCGGCTACGCCACTGCCATCGGCGACGCCATTGGTCTGGGCGTCAAGCGCCTGCGCGATCGCGAAGCCGGCAGTCGCGTACTGATTCTGCTCACTGACGGCGCCAACACTGCCGGCAGCAACCCGCGCGAAGCGGCGGCCATTGCTGCCGAAGCCGGTGTGCGAATTCACACCATCGGCATTGGCGCCGAGGCGCGTATGGTTACCGACCTGTTTGGTCAGCGCCGCGCTGTCAACCCATCGGCCGATCTCGATGAGGATTCCCTGCAGTACATCGCCGATACCACGGGTGGCGAATATTTCCGTGCACGCGATCCGGCTGAACTGGCACTGGTTTATCAGGCTATCGATCAGTTGGAGCCGGTGCCGGAGGATGTGACCTACCGCCCCCAACGGAGTCTGTTTCACTGGCCTCTGGGCGTGGCGCTGTTACTCAGCTGGCTACTGACCGGCCTGGGCCTGATACCTGCCAGCGCCGCGGAGCGCGTGGCATGAACTGGGCAGATTTCCACTTCCTGCGCCCGCTGCTGTTGGCTGGGCTAGTGCCCGCTGCTGCGCTGATCTGGTTGCTGGTGCGTCAACGTCCTAGTGCTGCCTGGCAGCGCTATTTCACGCCGCAGCAACTGCAAGCTCTCACCCTGGGTCGGCATCAGGTGCAGCGTCATCTGCTGATCGCCGTTGCGGCGGCCTGGGCACTGGCCTGCATCGGCCTCGCTGGACCCACCTGGGAGCAGCGCCCCCTGCCCGCAGGAACCAATCAGCAACCGTTGGTTATCATGCTCGACCTGTCGCCCTCCATGCTGGTGGAAGACGTCATCCCCAATCGCCTAACTCGCGCACGGCTCAAGTTGATCGACCTGCTGCGCAGCCGCCAGGATGGCGAAACCGCGCTCATAGCTTACGGCGGTAGCGCCCACCTGGTGGCGCCCCTGACCCCGGATGCCAATACCATTGAAGCGCTGCTGCCGGCGCTGAGCCCGGCCATCATGCCGGTCAGCGGCAGCGACACCGAAGCGGCCTTTGTCATGGCCACCGAGCTGTTGGCCAATGCCGGTTACGGCAGCGGAGATATCCTGCTGATCACCGATGGGGTGGAGCCCGCCGCCCAACGCACCCTGCAGCGCCTCAACCCGGGCAATATCCGTCTGTCCATCCTCGGGATCGGCACTGAAGAGGGTGCGCCCATTCCCGCACGCGGTGGATTTTTGCGCGATGCGCGCGACCAGATTGTGGTTGCCCAGTTGAACCGTTCCGAGCTACAGAGTCTGGCCCAGTCCCTGGGTGGCCGCTATGCCGATCTCGACCCCGGCGAGCGGGATATCGACAGCCTGCTGGCCGGATTTGCTCGACCCATACTGGCCCAGCAGGAGTTGCAGGAAACGCGCTACGATCAGTGGTACGACATGGGCTACTGGTTCTGCCTGGCACTGCTGCCCTTCGCGTTGCTGGCGTGGCGACGCGGCCTGGTATTTGGCTTTGCTCTGGTGCTACTGCCCAACCTCTATGCGCCGCGCTCCGAGGCACTGGACTGGGACAGCTTGTGGCTGCGTACCGATCAGCAGGCCGCCCGCGCTCTGGCCGAACAGGACTACGCTGGCGCCGCGGAGTTGTTCCAGCGGCCGGACTGGAGGGCCTACGCGCAGTTCCGCGACGGCAACTACGATGGCGCCGCCGAATCGCTGAGCCATGCAACCAGCGCCGAGGAATTCTACAATCTGGGTAATGCCCTGGTCGGTCAGGGCGACCTGGAATCTGCCATCACGGCCTACGACATTGCACTAGGGCTTGATCCCGATCATGCCGATGCCCGCTTCAATAAGGCGCTGCTCGACGCCTACATGGAACAACAGCAGGAGCGCGGCGAAGGCGCCGAAGGTGAGGAGTCGGAAAACGAGGACGGCGGCAATCCGCAGCAGGATGAGGGCGAAGGCAGCGAAGTACCGGAACAAAGCGGCGACTCCCAGGGCGACAGTGAAGAGCAGTCGGAAAATGGCGAACCCCAGGACGGCTCGCAAGACGAGTATGCCAACCCCGCCCAGACGCAGAGCGGCGAACCCGAAAGCGATCAGGGCGAGAGCGAAGAAAATGAAGGCGAGGATAGTCAACAGCAACAGAATGGTGACGGCCAGGCAAACCAACCCGCAGGATCGCGTCAGGTTGAAACCCCGACGCCGTTGGAGAATGGCGAACTAAGCCCATCCAGCGAGCAATGGCTGCGCACCATCCCGGACGACCCCAGCGGTCTGCTGCGACGCAAATTTCAATACCAGTCGGAGCAATACCGCCGCGACCAACGGCTAGCTCCATCTAACCCGAACGACCAGATGAGGTACTGATGCGCCAACGCCTTGCCCTGCTTCTGATACTGCTTGCTGCGCCCTTGATGGCGGCAGCCGAGCTCAATGCCAGCGTCGACCGCACTAGTTTGAGCATCAACGAAACCCTGACACTGACGATCTTCACCAACACTCAGGTCAACACCCAGTCACTGGATATTTCCGTGCTGGCGCAGGACTTTGAAATTCTACGCACCTCGCCGCAGTCCAGCCTGTCTATCATCAACAACCGCCAGACGGCTGAAACCCGCTGGGTCATTACCCTGCTGCCACGTCGTCAGGGCACCTTCACCATTCCTTCGTTTTCCCTGGGCAGCGAGAGCACTGCACCCATTCAAATCGAAGTCACGGCGGCCTCCCACCAGGTCGGCGAAACGCCTCTGGCAGCGGAGCTAGTCGTCAACAGCGATGAAGTCTTCGTCAATCAGGAACTGCGCATCACCATTCGCCTGTTCAGCTCGCCCAGCGTCAGCAATCTGAGTGGCGGACAGTTACAGGTGCAGAATGCCGATGTCAGCCTGCTGGGCACGCGCAACTTCACCCGCGTCGTTGCCGGCGAAACCTGGCAGGTCAACGAATGGACCTACGCCCTTTACGCGCGCAATCCGGGTCGCATCGATATTCCCGTGCAGAGTTTCAGCGGCGTACTGGGAAGTGCCTCGCGCTCCTTGCTCGACCCCTTCGGCAGTTCCGGACGCCGCATTCTCGCGCGCACCGAATTGCGCACTATCGAAGTTCTGCCACCGCCCAGCGGAACCGCCAATTGGCTCCCCGCGCGTGAACTTAGTCTGGCGGCGGAGTGGAGCGGCGACCCCAACCGGTTGCGGGTGGGCGACCCCATGACCCGCACCATCGTGATTAGTGCATTGGGCCAGCAAGCCGCTGCGCTGCCTCCCCTGCACACCCTGGCCACTGCCGACTACAAGGTCTACGACGATCAGCCGAGCCTGGAGGAGCGACCCTCAGCCGGGGGGCTGCGCGCCGAACGCCGCGACTCTGCCGCTATCGTGCCGGCCCGCGCTGGCGAAATTCGCTTTCCGGAAATCCGTTTGCCCTGGTGGGACGTGGAAACCGGCACCTGGCAGGAAGCCGTGTTGCCCGCCGAAACCATCCAGGTTGCGCCTGCCTTACTCGCAGATGACAGCAGCACCCCAAGCCAGCCCGAAATATCCGCAGAACCCGAGTCCGCAGACGCCGAACTGCTGACCGCAACCGAACAGCAGCCTGCCGGCGACGACCCGGTGTCCTGGACAACTTGGCTGGTGCTGGCAATCTGTGCCCTGCTGCTGGCCGATAACTGGCGTCTGCGCAAACGCGGTCGCCTGAACCCCACTGAAGCGCCCAGCGAGAGCCGCGCGCAGGTCTCTGCCACGGCACGCTGGCAAGCGCTTATGAGCGCAGTGGACAAGGGCTCGCCACTGACCATTCGCAATGCGCTGCTGAAGTGGGCAGACAGCCAATGGCGCCACGCAGCGCCGCACAACCTTCAACGCCTGCGCGAGCGCGTGCAGCCCGAACTGGCCGGTTTGTTGACCGCTTTGGAGGCCAGCTATTCCCGACCCGATGCCCCGCCGCCGGACCGCGAAAAGCTCAGGCAAGCGCTGCGCACCTGGAAACGCGATCAGGATACTCCGGGCAAGGAAAGTAGCAGCCCGTTGCCAGAGCTTTACCCGCGCTAGGAGCGCACCAAGGTTGCGACGAATTCATGCGCTATTCATTGAATTTCGCCCACCAAGCCTTACCATGGAACTGAACCCTAAGGAGTTTGAACATCATGTCTGATATCCGTCCTGTTTCCAGTCACAGTCCGGCCGATGTGCAAACCGCATCCGGCAGCCTGAATCCGGCAGCAGTTGCGGTGCTGCGCAATACCTACCTGCTGCTCGGCATGACACTCGCCTTCAGCGCCCTGATGGCGGTGCTGGGAATGGCCATCAACATGCCCTACCTGGGCCTGTGGATGCTGCTGCCCTATTTCGGCATCCTCTATGCGGTTGAGAAAACCAAGAATTCCGCCGCCGGTATTCTCTGGGTCTTTACCCTCACCGGCTGGCTGGGTCTTACCCTGGCTCCCATTTTGAGTGCCTATATCGCCGGCATCGGCTATAAGCCCATCCTGACGGCGCTGGGCGGCACCGCACTGATCTTCTTTGCTTCTTCCGGCTATGTTCTGTTGACGCGCAAGGATATGAGCTTTATGACCGGCTTTCTGATGACAGGCATCCTGGTCGCCTTCGTCGCCGCCATTGCCAACATCTTCTTCCAGATGCAAGCGCTGGCCCTGGCGGTCAGCTGCATGTTCCTGGTTCTCAGCAGCGGCCTGATGATGTGGCAAACCAGTGCCATCGTGCACGGCGGCGAAACCAACTACATCAGCGCTACTGTCACGCTCTTCGTCAGCATCTACAACGTCTTCCTGTCCCTGCTCTCCCTGCTGGGTCTGTCGAACGACTAGTATGCTGGCGCTGTTCGGCCGGACGCTGGAAACTACCAGCGAGGGGTTTCTGGTCCATGCCGAACAGTGGGACAGATCCGTGGCCGAGGCTCTGGCCGAGGCCCACGGGTTGGATTTGACCCCGGCGCATTGGCAAGTGCTTGAACTGCTGCGCAGCTATTGCGAAGCCGGCAATGAGCCGCCCTCGATGCGTCAGTTGGTCGGCCTACTTAAACCCCACCTGGGCGAAC
>JAYQPQ010000029.1:0-12025 GCA_038145405.1 Porticoccaceae bacterium
GTCTACGTGTCCAATCGTGCCCACATTCACATGCGGCTTACTGCGCTCAAACTTCTCTTTTGACATTGTCTAGCCTCTCCTTTACCGGGCAGGTTCTAACTTTCAATGCAGCCGCGTTCGCAACTACGTATATGGAGCTCATAACCGGATTTGAACCGGTGACCTCTTCCTTACCAAGGAAGTGCTCTACCGACTGAGCTATATGAGCCATGTCTCATTACCGCAACTCCACCTGGAGCGGGCAGCGGGAATCGAACCCGCATCATCAGCTTGGAAGGCTGAGGTTCTACCATTGAACTATGCCCGCCAGCCGGTACCAATCTTCGATTCAGCTAGCGCGCTAGCCCAGGCTCGGCGCTACTTCACCCTTCCAATGACGCGAGCACTTCCTTCTTTCACGCCACCTACATATAGCTGGTGGTGGGGGGTGGATTCGAACCACCGAAGCTTTCGCGTCAGATTTACAGTCTGATCCCTTTGGCCACTCGGGAACCCCACCAAAACTCTTTTCAACCCACCACATCAGGGGTGGATTACTCGAGGCTCCCGCCTCTCGCCCTTCGGGCCTGCTCACTGCGTGAGCATCTCAATCCGCTACGCGGATTAGTCGAACCACGATTCGCTTTCGCGTCAGGGCGCCTGCGGCGTTCCCTTGAGAGCCAGTCTGATCCCTTTGGCCGCTCGGGAACCCCAACGAAAAAAATTTTCCACCGGGGCACCTAATCAACCATCGACAGGAGCGCCCAATCTGGAGCTGGTGAAGGGAATCGAACCCCCAACCTGCTGATTACAAATCAGCTGCTCTGCCAATTGAGCTACACCAGCCAGGATCAGAAAAGCCGACTTGCCAGGCCGCCGGGCACAGTGGAGGCGGGATTCTAGTTAAAGTTAGATGTGGAAGCAACCTTCCAACAGGAATTTTGGCTAGTTGAGATTTGCGGGAAATCCGCTTCAATTTCCGCCCAAACCTCATCGCTGATTTGCATCCTGCTGAGAACCGGCAGATTCACAGAGTAGCTGGCTCGATCCACCGTGTATTGGTAGCTCTGCAGGTTATACCCCAGGCTTCTAAGCTGTTGAGTGCGCTGCTGCACGTTCTGCTCCGAATTGAACACGCCAACCGAGATTCCATTCGCCATGGCGCCGTCGGGGATAATAAATCCGTCGACGCCCGCGGCGCGCAGTTCATTCAGTTCGAGTTCGGCCAAACGATAGGACTGCAGGGGCGCTATATAAAGCATAACGGCGCCGGGGCGCTGCTCTATCAGCTCGCCCATATAGGCGGTTGGCGCATATGCCGCTATACGCCGTTGCAGGGCGAGCAGTTGATCGCGATTGGGGAGCGAATAGAGGTAGCACCCGCCCTGGTCCAGACCCTCAGCCTCGACAGCCACTTCCTGCAGGTTGCGCATGGCGCGCTCGCGCTGTGCTTCGGCAGCCAATCCTTGGCGCAGCCGGTCGCGCTCCTCCTGCGCCAATTCATCCAGCAGAATCAGCCGATTCATCGCGTTAACCTGATAATCGCGACCCGCCCTTGACTCCGGGCGGGTACTCCAGGCCCAGGCGCCAAAGCCCAGATTGACGCACAGCAGTGCCAGAGCCGCTATGCGCCACTTCATCGGCCGACACTCCCGTACCAGACCAGCAATCCGTCCAGAACGATATTGTCCCAGACCTGGGCCGCCGGAAAGTGCCCCGCCAAAATCGCCCCGTCCGCACCGGAAAATACCAGTCTGGCGCTACCAAGGCCGGCTCTGTTGGCCGCACCTCGCGTCATTTCGACTGCTGTCAGCAGTACGCCGCGATCGATTGCCGCTCCTGTATCACGACCGGGTTCCAACAAGGGTTCACCAGGGGTGTATTGACGCTGCAGCTTCTCGGAACGCGCCAGCAGCGCATCGCGATGCAATCCCAGGCCAGCCACAATATAACCGCCACCATGTTTGCCGGTGTTGAATACCAGATCCAGGGTCATAGCTGTCCCTGCATTCACCAGAACAAAGGCCTTTTTCCAGCGCGTCCAGCAGGCCAGCATGGCCAGCCAGCGGTCCACACCGAGTTGCGCGGGTTCGGTATAACCACAAATCAGACCGGCACACTCCGATTCGACACTAGGCGACTGCACCTGCCATCCGGCCTGTTGCAGGTGGTCAAGCAACTGCACCTGGTCTGCTCCGTAGCGTACGCTTGCCACCAGCGCTAGATTGGAACCCCCTGCTTCTGGTACGGGCAATGCTGACGGGGGCTCGCCCTTATTCCAATCCAGATAACCGTCACGGTTACCAAGACGCCATTTGAGACGTCGGTTTCCGGCATCGATCAGCAGTGGAGAGGAGGAAGACATCAGCTCGAAAGCACTTTGGGATTTGCGCAACACTGTGGCAATGGTAACTGAAGCCCGGGGGCCGTGCAGATATTCGCGAAAGAACGCCGGGGTTGCGCTTAGCTGGCGCTGATCATCTCGTCCGGGAAGGCAGCAATTTTTTCCAGCACGACCGCGCGCAGGTGCTCATCGAGGCCAGCAGAACGGCTGCGAAACTCATCGACCAGGCGCCCCTTGTCGAATGCCCGCGGGGCAGTAAGTATGGGAGATGCCTTGTACTTACCAATGCGCATGCCGTCGTCGACCACGCTGTGCTTGAATCCCATGCCCTGCTTCCAGGTCACGGCGCATTCGACGCGGTCCTTGTCATAGCAAAGCTGGAAGCCAAAGACGTCACCGTCTGACTTTTACCGGATGATGAGATCCATCGCCTCGTCGGAGAACCAGCGACGGGGCAATTCATCGGCAACCTGGCGCGGGTTGTTTAGTTCTTTCAACATGTGCAAAGAATAATGGATCGGCTATGGCTTGACCATAGAGGACTTAGCCACAGCGATAAACGTCAAAACCCGCTTCGCCATCGGCCGGAGGCGGCGACATGACAATGGCATTGCCGCCCAGCACCGCAGCCCGGTTGCGCGCCAGCGTGACCAGTTCGCCACGCACCTTTGTATCGTCTCTGTTCATGGGGCCCAGACGATCCTTTACCGAGGTGGTTACGGTTCCTAGATGCTGGCAACTGGAATTTGCCGTCTCCAATAGCTGAACCCTGGCACCTTCCTGAGTCAGATCAACCCAGGTACAGCTTGCCAAGAGGACGGGGACGAGAAGCAGAACAGAGCAATATTTCATGGGACAAACCTGATGCGCAATGGGGTACAGCGGCCTGGTTCGAGCGGAGAGACACCATTCCGGCAGCAGCCTATATTACTCCATGCGCTGCCAGCCTGAAATCTGGCCGTGGGTCGCGCCAAACGACGCGGCCGATCAGTCCAGCACCTCGCCCAGTTGACCGACCAATTTCGCCAATCGCGCCTTCAGTTCCCTAAGCGCTTGCTCAGCGGTCTGATGCGTAGTGTCCAGCACAATATCGGCACGCTGGTAGAGATCTTCCCTGGCCTTGAGCGTGTTCCATACCACCTCCATAGCCTCTCCGCGAACCTCAGGTGCGCTCAGGCGGTCATCCTTTTGTCGTTGCACACGCAGAATATGCTGTTCAGGTGAGGCCTTTAAATAAACCGTGATACAGGAAGACAACAGCAGTGAGTAAGTCCTCAGCTCGGTAACAATACCGCCGGCTGGGGCCAACACCATGGGCTTCTTGCTCTGTATCAGGAGATCGAGGCACTGACGCTCGGCGCGACGAAACTCAGACTGCCCCAAATGCTCGAAAATTTCGCGGATTTCCAGCCCCATTTCATTTTCGATTTCCTTGTCCAGTTCGACAAAGGGGCGGCCCAACTCCTTGGCCAACAGCATGCCCAGGGTCGTTTTGCCGACCCCGCGCAAGCCGATGAGCGCGATACAGCGGGAACGTTTGATTGCTAGCTGATCGCCAGTCTGCATGAGCTGCTTACGTACCTGCGCAAGCCGGTCAGCCGGAAGCTGGCGAATGAATTCCTGCAACAACAGCTGGTCCACGCTGACCTCTGAATCCTCGGCTACCAGCGCCTCCATGCTGACGCCAAGCGCAGCGGCTACCTGCATCAACAGCTGCAGCGAAATATTGCCCTTACCGGCTTCGAGCCGTGCCAAGTAGGCAAGGGATACGCCCGAGAGTTCGGCCAACCGCTTGCGCGTCATGGCCCGCTGAGCCCGAATCAGCTCTACCCTTTGCCCGACTTCGGCGAGCATTTCCCGCACCGGCTCCGGCCTGACGATGCTTTTATAGCCCTTATGTTGAGCTAGATCCGACATGTGTGTACCTAAGAAGTAATCCCGGCAACTTAGGATATTGCCGCAGAAGATCGCAGAGGGATACTACGTATAGGCCGGACAAAGGTAAACGCCCAACAACGGAGCCAGGTGCTCGGCGCAGCCGTTTTCCAGTTACCGGCCAATAAACGTCGGCGCGGCACCACCCAGGCTCTTCAGCCCGATATAGGCATCCTGGGTACGAAATATTTCGAGCAATCCATCCAACTCCAGCTGCAACCCCTGCTCCAGCGGCATTTTTGCGCCACGTTCAATGATGTCATTGGCCATGCGTAGGGCAACGGGCGCTTTTCGGGAAAGCCGACGGCTCAGTGCGCTCATATCCACTTCACTGGCACAGGAGCCGGTGCCCCCAACCAGATCGGCCAGCGTATTGCCCGCAAAACATTCGGCAATGGCGGCATGGCGTCCCGACTGGGATTTGGGCTGGCGATTGGCCACGGCCCCTTGGCGCAGCAACTCTGCGACCGCGGCGTCCAGCTCGGCGACGGGAACGACCTGGTCGAGCAGGCCAATGGCGGCGGCTTCCGCCGCTTGCAGCGACTGACCGGTTAACACCAGATATTTTGTCAACCCGACGCCAACGCGACGGGAGGTGCGCTGCGTGCCGCCCAGCCCGGGGTAAATGCCGATGCCGGTCTCCGGAAACGCCACATAAGCCTTGTCGGATGCGACGATATAGTCGCAGGCTAGCGCGACTTCCAGGCCGCCGCCCAGGGCCAGACCATGCATACGCGCCACCACCGGTTTGGGGCAGCGGTCGATGCGCTTGAGCAGTTCCTGCCCGCGCAACGTGAAATCGTAGGTGCGCTGCAGACGATCCTGCTCGATATTCTCGATAAAGAAGCGGATATCAGCACCGGCAATAAAGGACTTACCAGTACCGGCAATGACAATGCCGGTCACGACCGGATCGGCCTCGGCAGCGGCAAAGGCGCGCTCGAACTGGTCTATCACCCGCTCATTCAGCGCATTCATGGTATCTGGGCGATTAATAGTGAGGGTGGCAACGCCATCCTTTACGGAGGTCTGCACCAACTGGATCGGAAAAGGGCTATTCTTGCTGGCCTGACTGCTAAGCAGAGCGGGCACTTGCCGCGACCAGTTCGCACCAACGCGCGCGGCCAGCTCCGCCGCGTGAGCGACCCCGAGTTGATTGATCAGCTCAAACGGGCCCACCGGCCAGCGCAGTCCAACACGGGCACCAATATCCACATCTTCAATGGTGCTGACGCCCTGCTCCACCAGTTCGCTGACCACCAGGGCCGTGGCGCCGAACAGACGCTCGTTGACAGCGGCAAACTTATGCTGATCCGGCTCGCCGTTCAAATCCCAGAGCCCGCCGGCCTCAATTTTCTGCTGCAACAAGGTTGCCGGCGCATAGAAGGGCCCGAAGGCGCTGAGCGTGTTGCAGACGTGCAGCAGGATCGGAATGCCGGTGACATTCATCAGCTCAAAGGGTCCCATGCCCACCCCAAAGGCCTGCTTCGCTGCGGCCTCGATGGTCGGAATGTCGGCTATCCCCTCTTCCAGCAACCGGATCGACTCGTTCAGCCAGGCCGCGAAAAAGCGATTGACAACAAAGCCATAGGCATCGGCTGAAGCAATGGGTATCTTGCCCAGCTGCTCCTGCAGCGCCCAGGTGCGCCGGTTCACTTCAGCCGAAGTCTGTTTGCCCGACACGACCTCGACCAGCCGGTTCATCGCGGGATGATAGAAATAGTGCAGCCCGATAAAACGCTCGGGTTGCCTGAAGCCGGCAGCCATTTCTGTAACGGAAAAGGACGAGGTATTGGTGCCGATAATAGTGTCTGAGCGACACACCGATTCAAGCTTGGCGTAGACCTCCATTTTCACTTGGAGATTTTCAAACACGGCTTCTACCACCAGGTCCACATCCGCAAGATCAGACCAGTCCCAGGTACCGCGGATACGGGAGAGAATTTCCTCAACCCGATCCTGCCCAAAGATGCCGCGCGCGACACCCGCTTCCAGCGTCTTACGAATACCCTGCAGGCCACGCTGCACCCTGTCCTGATCCAGGTCGACGAGATAGACCTGAAAGCCCTCTGTCGCAATTTTCTGGGCAATGCCGCTGCCCATAGTTCCCGCGCCGATCACGGCCAGGCTGGAGAAAGTTGTCTCTGTCGTCATAGTGGTTTCCGTCGGGGTCCTTAGCGTTGTTGGCGGGTTTCGGGGCTAGCCCGAACGCTATTATAGTTTATTATTTGAAAAATACTATAGTATACTTTCACTTTTGTTCCACTACTGCGCAGCTTACCCCTGACGGGCCCACCGACCCAGGGGCATAATGCCCACAAATTCCGGATGAACTGACCCACATGCGAGCTACTGAAATCCCCTACGGCTGTTATTGGTCCACACCCTTCGCCAAATGGCAGGGCTCACTGCAACACCTCAATAGCGTCGAGCTCGGCGCTCGAGTTTGCGCCAGCGAGATGGCCAAGCGTCAGATTGACCCTGCTTTGGTAGATCACGCCGTGCTCGGCCTCACCGTAGTACAACGCCAGTCCTTTCATGGCCTACCCTGGTTTACCGGCATGGCTGGCATGCTGCATGTTGCCGGGCAAACGCAGTCCCAAGTTTGCGCCACCGGCGTCAGGTCACTGCTCTCGGGCATGCAGGAGATCCAGTCCGGGCTAGCCGAGTTGTCGCTGGTAGCCACAGTCGACCGCTGCTCCAACGGGCCACATGTCTATTTCCCTGCGCCCGCGGGTCCCGGCGGCACCGGAAGCAAAGAAGACATCGTACTCGACAATTTCAGTTGCGACGCCCTCGGCAAGCATTCCATGCTGCAAACCGCTGAAAACGTCGCCCGCAAGCATCAGATCAGTACGCAGGAGCAGCACGATCTGGTGTTGCTGCGACAGGATCAGTACCAGCAAGCACTGGTTGCAGACAAGGCCTTTCAGAAGCGCTACATGACGCTGCCATTTGAAGTGCCCAAACCCAATTTCAAGAAAGTAGACCGCCTGCTGGAGGGCGACGAAGGCGTGTTCCACTCCACTCCTGAAGGCCTTGCTGCCCTGCGTCCCATCCTGGAGGGAGGAACCGTGACCTTCGGAGGACAGACTCATCCGGCTGACGGTAACGCTGCACTACTGGTTGCTTCGACCGAGAAAGCCTTGCAAATCAGCCAGGATAAAAGCATCAAGGTGGAAGCTGTGGGATTTGGTCAGGCGCGCGTCGATCTGGCTTACATGCCGGAGGCACCGGTACCCGCTGCGCGCAAAGCGCTGGCGGCTGCTGGCATCGAACTGAAGGATCTACACAGCGTGAAAACGCACAATCCTTTTGCCGTCAACGATATCGTGTTCGCACGCGAAACCGGCTTTCCGCTCGAACGCATGAACAATTATGGGTGCTCGCTGATTTGGGGCCATCCCCAGGCCCCCACGGGCACGCGTTCCGTGATTGAACTGATCGAGGAGCTGGTCCTGGTGGGTGGCGGCTACGGCCTGTTTACTGGCTGTGCTGCCGGTGACACCGGCATGGCCGTGGTCATTCGCGTCACCAATCGATAGGCGAGCGCCGCGCTGAAGCTTTCCAGACAGGTCAATTAAATCATCATCAAGAGACAAAAAACGTCATGCGCAAGGTTGTTTCGGCGGCAGAAGCGGTTAGCAAAATCCAGGACGGAGACACGGTAGCCTGGCCCACTGCTGGCCTGATTGGTTTTGCCGAACACATCGCTGCGGCCCTGGAGCAGCGCTTTCTCGAAAGCGGGGCGCCGCGCAACCTGACCATTGCCCACGGTTCTGGCTGTGGCGATGGACGCACCCACCGTGGCATGGATCATCTCGGGCACGAAGGCCTGGTCAAACGGCTGGTCTGCGGTCACACCGGTCATGCGCAAAAGATGGCCGGGCTGATCCGCGACAACAAGATTGAAGCCTATATGCTGCCCCAGGGAGTGCTGGTTCAGCTCTGGCGCCAAATTGCCGGTCGCAAGCCCGGAGCCATTACCAAAATAGGCATGGGTACCTTTGTCGACCCGCGTCTTGGCGGCGGCAAGTCCTCACCGCAAACCAGCGAAGACCTGGTTAAACTGATTGAGATCGAAGGCGAAGAATGGCTGCTTTACCGCAGCTTTCCTATCAAGGTTGCGGTTATCCGCGGCACGGTCGCCGACGAGAACGGCAACCTCAGTATGGACAAGGAAGCTCTTTTCCTCGAAGCCTTGCCACTGGCTCAGGCGGCGCGCAATTGCGGCGGCATCGTTATCGCACAGGTGGAAAGTCTGGCCAAGGCCGGTACCCTGCATCCCAAGCGCATCAAGGTGCCGGGCATTCTGGTCGACTACATCGTGGTAGCCGACCCCGCGAATCATATGCAGACAGCCGTTACTCAATTTAATCCGGCGCTCAGTGGCGACCTCAAGGTGCCACTGGGGCAGCTGCCGGTGATGCCTCTGAGTGAACGCAAGATCATCGCACGCCGCGCCGCCATGGAGCTGGCGCCCGACACGGTGATCAATCTCGGCATTGGCGCACCGGACGGCGTCGCCAGCGTAGCGGCGGAGGAAGGCGTGATGGATATGCTCACCCTGACCACCGAGCTGGGTACCATTGGCGGCATGCCGGCCGGGGGTCTGGATTTCGGCTCCGCCTACAACGCCGAAGCCATTATCGAACACCAGTCCCAATTCGATTTTTACGACGGCGGCGGCCTCGATGCGACCTTTCTGGGTGCCGCGCAGATCGATCGCCAGGGCAATGTCAACGTCAGCAAATTCGGCCCGCGCTTCGTCGGTCCGGGCGGCTTTATCAATATCTCGCAAACCGCCAAGACCGTGGTCTTTTGCGGCACCCTGAGCGTCGGAGCCGAACTGGCGGTGGAACAAGGCCAATTGCGCATTCTCAAGGAAGGTCACACTCCCAAGTTTGTCGAACAGGTCGACCAGATCACCTTTAGCGGGTCGGTCTCCCAGCAGAACGGTCAACGTGTTGTCTATGTCACGGAACGCGCCGTCTTCGTCATCGAGGATGGCGAGTTGACACTGACCGAAATCGCACCGGGACTCGATCTGGAAGCTGACGTGATGAGCGCCATGGCTTTCCGCCCGCGCATAGCTGTTGAGCTGAGGCCCATGAATGCAGGGATCTTCCAGCCGGTATGGGGTGAACTCAGCGCGTTGCTCACATCGCGCGTAAAAAATTAGGCTGGGCCAGACAAAAATTCTGCCATGCGCTCGACAGGCATGGAGCGACTCTTTATGCTCGACCGGGATCGCGGGGAGTGCTGGAAGACAATCGGCCCCTCGGACGAGGAAAGAGGGTTCCCGAAACAGCAATTAAGCATAGATTCCACATGGGGTAGAACATGTCGCAAGATCCTCGCGAAATTATTGCCAATTCAAATATGACTCAGGCGCAGATCGTCATCATTACGCTTTGCGTGATGCTGAACGGTCTGGATGGGTACGACGTTCTTTCCATCGCCTTCGCCTCACCTGGCATCGCTGCGGACTGGGGCATTGACCGCGCCGTGTTGGGCGTCGTCCTGTCGATGGAACTGATCGGTATGGGTGTAGGCTCGGTGCTGCTGGGTAACCTGGCCGACCAGATCGGACGGCGCAGCACGGCGCTTCTAAGTCTGGTGGTCATGGCACTAGGCATGCTGGGCGCTGCTCTGGCATCCGGGGTTATTGAGCTTTCGATTATTCGCTTCGTTACCGGCCTGGGTATTGGCGGCATGCTGGCCGTGACCAACGCCATCGTCGCTGAATTCTCGAATTCCAAGCGACGCAACCTGGCCATCGTACTCATGGCGGGCGGCTATCCGGTCGGCGCCCTGCTCGGTGGGTTTATCGCCGCTGAACTGCTGCAACATTACAGCTGGCGCTCGGTTTTCTATTTGGGAGCGGCGGCAACGCTAGTCTTTATTCCGCTGACGCTGATCTTCATGAAGGAGTCGGTGGCCTGGTTGACTCACAAGCGCCCAGCCAACGCACTGGAAAAAATTAACGCCACCCTGAAACATCTGGGCCACAATGCAATCGATGTATTGCCACCTGCCGCACCCGCCGGCCCCAAGGTCGGCTTATTGAGCCTGTTTGCCAAGGATCTGCGCGCCTTCACCCTGCTGCTCTGCTGTCTTTATTTCTTCCACATCATGACCTTTTATTACATCCTGAAGTGGATACCGAAAATTGTAGTGGATATGGGCTTTGCTGCCTCTTCAGCCGGCGGCGTCCTGAACTGGGCCACCTTTGGCGGCGCCTGTGGAGCCCTGGCAATTGGTCTGCTGACCCTGCGCTTTGACACTCGCTATCTGGTCGGCGCCTTTATGCTGCTGGCGACCGTGGCGGTAACTCTCTTTGGTCAGTCGGCCAATGATCTTTCCCAGCTGTCCATGCTGGCGTGTTTGTCCGGCTTCTTCACCAATGGCGCGATATGCGGCATCTATGCACTGATGGCGCACTACTTCCCCACCAAGGTACGCGCTGGCGGGACCGGGTTTGTCATCGGCATGGGACGTGGGGGGGCCGCTTTGGGGCCCATTCTTGCTGGACTGCTGTTTGCCGCTGGATTGGCGCTGCCGGGCGTATCGTTGGTGATGAGCCTGGGCTCACTAATCGCTGCCGTGGCACTCTTCGTTTTGATCTGGTACGGTCGCCGCCACGGCGATTGGGCGAAAACCCAAACGGACTAAACGCATAAAAACGCCCAGTCACACTGGGCGTTTTTATCTATTTATCTCGCCTATTTTAGGTTGATTGGTCGCGCAGGCGTTGCTGCAGCGCCTGCAGTTTTTGCTGCGCAAGGGTCCAGTCCGGAGCAATCTCCAGAGCTCGGCGATAGTCTGCCAATGCCTGGTCGAATTGACCCAGGCGCTCATGGGCAAAACCGCGATTGAGATAACCGATCTGGGGATCGCTCATACCCAGCTCGAGTGCCCTGCCATAGGCTGTCACTGCGTCGGCATAGCGAGCGGTGCTGAACAAAAGATTGCCGCGATTGAGGCTGATTTCGGGAACCGTGGCGTCGATGGCTTCAGCGCGCTGGTAATCCTCGGCTGCCCGCTCGAACTCGCCCATAGCGGCCTCAATGATGCCGCGATTAACCAGCACAGCCAGGCGGTAGGATGTGGTCAACTCGCCGTATTCCAGTGCGCGGGAACAGGCTTCTACGCCGTCGCGGTCGCCGACACCAAATTGCAGCGCCACCGTCGAGGCTTCATAACAATCCTTACCGTAAGATCCCGCGCCCACTACGACCAGATGTTCCATCATCGGCTGGGCCGCGAGCACACCGGGAAGAAAACACAACGGAACCAGAGATCTGGCTTTAAATGCGAACTTCATGGCAACGCCCTCCTTCGTTACACCGGGCGCTCAGCTTACTCCCAGCACGGGCGTGAAATCCAGATTCGACCGGCGGGGCTATTGACCGCAATCAACTCTAGATGCAAAAGGCAGGATCCGCTGGTGCAGCCCGCACCACCTAGCCCATCTGATTGAGCTGCTCTTCCAGTTCGGCCATCACCTGATAGCAGGGCATGACCTGATCGACAGAGGAATTGGGTTCGCGTCCTTCGCGGATGGCGGCAAAGAACTCGCGGTCCTGCAGCTCAATGCCGTTCATGGAGACATCGACCTTGGAGACATCGATAGCCTCCTCCTTGCCGTTGACCAGATCGTCGTAGCGGGCGATGTAGGTGCCCCTGTCGCAGATATAGCGGAAAAAGGTTCCCAGTGGCCCGGCGTTGTTACAGCTCCGCGAGAGTGTGCAGCTCTTTCCGCCG
>JAYQPQ010000029.1:12035-22043 GCA_038145405.1 Porticoccaceae bacterium
ATCCATGGCGATACCCAGTTCCGGGTGATAGGGGCCTTGCACCGCATTGGCCTTCACCACCTTTTCGCCGGTCTGATACTGGAACAGATCAATGGTATGGGCTGCGTGATGCCACAGCAGGTGATCGGTCCAGGAGCGCGGTTCGCCGGCGGCATTCATGTTTTTGCGCCGGAAGAAATAGGTCTGCACGTCCATTTGCTGAATCGCCAGCTCTCCGGCAACGACTTTTTTATGAATCCACTGATGGGAGGGATTAAAGCGGCGCGTATGTCCCACCATGCACACTAGGCCGGTCGCCTTCTGCACGCGCTGCACCTCCAGCGCATCCGCCAGCGAGTCAGCCAGCGGAATTTCCACTTCGACGTGCTTGCCGGCCTGCATACAGGCAATGGATTGGGCAGCATGCATCTGGGTCGGCGTACATAGAATGACGGCATCCGCTTCCAGCTCCAGAGCTGGCTCGAGATCAGTGAACGCATGCGCCACCCCATACTCCTTGCACACTTCCTCGACCTGCTCGAGGCGGCGGCCTACCAGGCCAACCACTTCCACGCCGTCGATTTTTTTAATGCCGTCCAGGTGCTTCTTGCCGAAGGCACCGGTGCCAGCCAGAATGACTTTCATACGCACTCCTCGTATTCGATTTTAGCTCAGGTATTTTCCAGTACCAGATGGCCTACGGCCGTATTGGATGCCGGCACGTGGTAGAAGCGATGGCGCTCAATCACCTCGGCATTGAGTGCGCCGCGCATAATCAGCCACATCACGAGCTCAATGCCTTCCGAGCCCGCTTCGCGCAGATATTCCAAATGATTGATCTGCGCCACTTTCTCCGGATTATTAACAAAGTCCTCCAGGAAGGCTCTGTCGAAATCCTGATTGATAAATCCGGCACGTGGACCCTGCAGCTGGTGGCTCATGCCGCCGGTACCCCACACTTGCACATTGAGATCCTCACCATAGGACTCGATCGCCCCGCGCAGCGCCTTACCCAGCGCATAGCAACGTCGGCCCAGTGGCGCCGGGTACTGCACCACGCCGACGGCAAAGGGTATCACCAGGCAGGGCCACTCCGCAGGCTGCCCAAACATCAGGGATAGCGGTACCGTCAGGCCGTGGTCCACGTCCATCTTGTTAATGATGGTTAGGTCAAATTCATGCTCAATGAGGTACTGGGCGATATGTGCCGCCATGGCGGGATGCCCTTTTACCTTGGGCACGGGACGCGGCCCCCAACCCTCATCGGCGGGGGCAAATTCCTCAGCACAGCCAATAGCAAAGGTGGGAATGAAATTCATATCGAAGGCACTGGCGTGATCGTTAAACACCAGGAACACCACGTCCGGCATGTTTTCCTTCATCCATTGGCGGGAAAACTCATAGCCCTTGAACAGAGGTTTCCAGTAGTCGTCCCCGGTCTTGCCCAGGTCGATGGCGGCGCCAATGGCCGGCACGTGAGAGGTACAGATGCCCCCGGTTATTCTAGCCACCTTGCGATTCTCCTTTGTAGCGATTGCCCTTGGGTGAGCGCCCTCCCGCGATCATCATGGCGCGGTATTCCTCGCGGCTGACGCCGGTCATTCTGGAAGCGGCAAATTCAAAGCTCTGGCCATCCGATGAAAAGATCTTGGCCAGGAAGTAGATGTTGCCGCCCAGGGACAGCATACGGTTGTAGTCGCGATCCAGCACGGCCTGCTTCTGCTCCTCGGTCATGGGGTACTGGTCCAGATAGGCGCGCTCATCGGCAAAGAATTTTTGCCGGTTTGCCTCCTTCATCAGGGAAAAGCAAAACTGGTTGAGGTGATAGCCGCGGCGGCTCATATCGGCGTCGAATACCGTGGTGCCGGGAATGTCATCGTAAGGTTTGGATGTTGTCACAGGGCGGATGCTCACACTTCTTCTGGCCAATAAAGCCGCATGGGATTTTCGACCAGCAGTTGGTACTGGAGTTCGGGCGTGGTCGCGATGCGCGGGATGAAGTCGACGAGCAAGCCCTCATCCGGGGTGTGGGATTTCATGTTGGGATGCGGCCAGTCGGTTCCCCAGAGAACGCGGTCGGGAAAACGCTCCACCAGCTTGCGGGCAAAGGGCACTACATCGTCGTATTGATAACTCTGCTGTTGGGTCAGGCGTTCCGGGCAGCTGACCTTGGACCAGAAATTGGGATGGTCCGACATCAGCTTGAGAAACAGGCCAAACTCCTCGCCATCGACCGGTTTGCTGACGTCGGGCCGGCCCATGTGATCGACAACTACCGCAGTCGGCAGCGAGGTAAAGAAGTCGTAGTGCTGCGGCAGTTCCTCAGCCTCAAAATAGATCCCAACGTGCCAGCCCAACGGCGCAATACGCTGGGAAATTGTCTCCAGCGATTCATAAGGGAGCTTGTCTACCAGGCGCTTGACGAAATTGAAGCGCACGCCGCGCACGCCCGCCGCATGCAATCTCTGCAGCTCCTCATCGGTGACATCTGCCCGCACTGTTGCTACACCGCGCGCCGTGCCGCGGGAGTCTTGCAGCGCGTCGACGAGAGCGCGATTATCGGCGCCGTGACAGGTCGCCTGGACGATGACATTGCGTGCAAACCCCAGGTGTTCGCGCAATGCCCAGAGCTTTTCCTTGGGTCCGTCGCAGGGGGTGTACTTGCGCTCTTGCGCATAGGGAAAGATCGCGCCCGGCCCAAACACATGGCAGTGTGCGTCCACGGCACCAGGCGGCGGGGTAAAGCGCGGCTTGCTGGGATTGGGATGGTAAACGCGCCAGCCAAAATCCATGATGAAGTCAGTCATTAGCTAGATTCCTCGAGCCTTGAGGCTGGCATCGAGACGGGGATAGACGCGGCGGGCGTTACCTTCAAACACCTTGTATCGGTCTTCGGCAGACAGCGGCAAGGCATCGAGATAGCGCTTGGTGTCATCGAAGTAATAACCGGTCTCCGGATCGATACCGCGCACGGCACCCACCATTTCCGAGCCGAACAGGATATTGTCGATATCGATAACCTCAAATAGCAGATCAATTCCGGGCTGGTGATAGACGCAGGTGTCGAAGTACACATTTTTCATGACGTGTTCAACCAGCGGCGGCTGCTTCAGCATGTCGGCCAGGCCACGGTAGCGGCCCCAGTGGTAGGGTACAGCACCGCCGCCATGCGGAATGATAAAGCGCAGCTCGGGGAAATCGCGGAACAGGTTGCCCTGCAGAAACTGCATAAAGGCGGTGGTATCGGCATTAATGTAATGCGCGCCGGTGGCGTGAAAATTATCGTTGCAGGAGCCGGACACGTGGATCATGGCTGGGACGTCCAATTCCACCATTTTTTCAAAAAGGGGATACCAGTAAGAATCCGTCAGCGGCTTCGATGTCCAGTGCCCACCCGAGGGATCCGGGTTCAGATTGCAACCGACAAAGCCGAGTTGGCTGACGCAGCGATCCAGTTCACGGATCGAGGATTCCAGCGATGTACCGGGCGATTGAGGCAACTGGCAAACGCCGATAAAGGTCTCGGGGTAGAGCTCGACAACGCGCTGGATCAGGTCGTTGCAGGCAATCGTCCAGGCTTCCGACACGCCGGCATCCCCTTCGTGGTGCGCCATGGCCGAAGCGCGAGGCGAAAAAATGGTCATATCGGCGCCGCGCTCGCGCAACAACTTCAGCTGATTAGCTTCGATCGACTCCCGGATTTGATCGTCGCTGATCCGCGCCAGCTTCGGTGCCGGCTGGCTGGGGTCGGCGAAATGAGCAAGCTGCTGCTGGCGAAAATCCTGGTGTGGACCAGGCGCCGTAGTGTAGTGACCGTGACAATCGATAATCAGCATCTCGTCTCCCCGTTTAACTCGTCAGATGGCCGGGTACATAGACCCTGCCATCCATCAGCATGCGCGCCGTGCGCAGCAGTGCGGAACGCCCGATGCGCACACCCGCACTACCTTCTTCTATGCCCAGTTCCACGGTGAAAAATCCCGTGGGATGTTCCACCACCACGCTGTGTTCGCCAAGGCCGAGAGCAGACCCCAACAGTCGGGAGACCACCGTCCCCGGAATGGCCGCCGCCGAGGCAACCGAGACGGCGCCGAGCACACCGATGGCCTCGTGTACCCGATGCGGGATAAAGGTTCTGGTCGACAACATACCGCCCTCGCGCGCTGGCGCAATGAGGCTCATTTTGGGTACCGTCTTATGGGTCACGTCGCCGAGGTTCATGCGCGGCCCCAGGGCCAGGCGAATGGCCTCGAGCCGAGCTTTCAGCTCGGCGTTGGCTTCCAGTTGATCGGGGGTCTCATAGCCAGAAATGCCCAGGGATTCCGCCAGCAGCAGCACGACCGGCATGCCGTTGTCGATGCAAGTGACTGGAACGCCGTCAACCTCGTCCTCGGCTTGACCCGTCGGCAGCAACGCACCGCAGCTGGATCCCTCGACATCGAGAAAATCCAGCGGAATGGGTGCATGTGTTCCCGGCACCCCATCGATGCGCGCCTTGCCGTCGTATTCGACCTTGCCGCCAGGGGTCTGCACCGTAGCGCGACAAAGCGAGCGGGTGTTGACCATATGAATCACGACTTCGGTCTGGTCCTGATGCGCCTGCACCAGACCGCGCTCGATGGCAAAGGGCGCCACACCAGCGAGAATATTGCCGCAGTTTTGTGTATCCAGCACCTGAGCACGATCCACCACCACCTGCAGAAAAAGGTAATCCAGATCAGCATCCGGGTGCGATGATGGTCCGACAATGGCGACCTTGCTGGTGAGCGGATGCGCGCCCCCCACTCCATCGATTTGACGAATATCCGGCGACCCCATGGCCGCCAGTAGCACTTGATCGCGCTCTACAATCGAATCCGGCAGGTCCGACTGCAGAAAATACAGGCCCTTGGATGTGCCGCCCCGCATCAGGGCGCAGGGAATTGCAATTTGCATCAGTCCTGATCTTCCAGGCTTTCGATGTAGCGCAGACCTTTTTCTTCCAGACGTTCGCGCATCTGGTAGATGTCAAGACCCAGCTCGCCGCGCTCGAAGCGCTCCCGCTTACCGGCCTCCTTGGCTTCCCTGGCCAGGGCCCTTTGGAGCGTATCTGCCGCCTTTTTGCGAGGCACCACGACCACACCGTCATCATCCGCCAGCACCAGGTCACCGGGACAAACGCGGGCGCCGGCGCATACCACTGGCACATTGACGTTTGCCAGGGTTTCCTTGACTGTGCCCTGCGCATAGACCGCCTTGGACCAGACGGCAAAGTCCATTTGCGTCAGCGTGGCGATATCGCGCACGCCCGCGTCGATCACCAATCCGACAACGCTCCGCGCCTTGAGCGATGTCGCCAGCAGGTCGCCGAAATAGCCATCCTCACAAGGGCTGGTGGGCGTTACTACCAGCATGTCACCGGGCTGGCACTGCTCGACCGCCACGTGAATCATCCAGTTATCGCCCGGCGCCACTTCGCAGGTAATGGCTGTACCGACCCGTTCGATAGGCCGATATATGGGTCGCATGTAGGGCGCCATTAGTCCGGTACGCCCCTGGGCTTCGTGTACGGTAGCCACCCCCAGACCGCGGAACTTCTCCACCAGGTCGCTGGACACACGATCGATCTGGGTGACAACCACTGCCATAGTTAACCTCGATACTCGTCACAGAATGGATTGCCGCCTGCTGCTTGACTAGGTCTTATTGGAGCAGGCCGGCAAGGGCATCGATGGGCGCCCGCTTCGCCTTTACTGTCATTCCAGATACAGCGCGGTCAAATTGGCCCTTCGAGCAGGAAATTATAGCCTTTGCCCACTTAAATTTTTGTGCCTTGGAGTATGCATTTTTGCATTCAGCCGGGTAGCCCCCTGTAAGAGAGGGCCAGGCGGAGACAGGAAGGAAGCTGACAGCCCGGCTATCGGCGCCGGTTTGAGGCCTGGTTTTCCAGCACCAGGACGCCCGCTCCGGTATTGGAAATCGGTGCATGGTAGTGCTTATGCAGGACCTTGACCTGAGCCTCCAGGCAGCCGCGCATCATCATCCACATGATGACCTCTAGCCCCTCGGTACCGGCTCGTTCCAATATTTCGCTGTTGGAGAAGTGCGTGAGCCACTCTGGATCTTCAATTATTTTTCCATGCAGAGCAAATCGAAGTCCACATCGATCAACCCGGCCCGCTCACCCTGCAGCTGATGCGAGAGACCTCTGGTGCCTATAACCACCACACGCAAATCTTCCGGATAGGACTCGATGGCCCGCCGCAGAGCCTTACCCAGTGCACAGCAGCGATTGGCACTGGGTGCGAGGGGGGTCTCGGGAAGCAGGCGCGCCAGCACCATGACTTGGATCAAGATCGGCGAAAGTCATATCTCTTCCCGCATAAAACGAGACGGAGTGGCAAGTGCCGCGTGAGAGAAACGTTGTCATTCCCTTCCCGCATCGGAAAGTCAAAATCCTGCACGGCAAAGGCTAGCGCTGACTAGGGTACGCGCCAGAAGCGAATGATGACGCCGTTGGGATAGCGCTCGCCGGTGGCGACAAAGATGGATCGCATCAGCCAGGCCAGCTCGGGCGCTCCGGTTTCGAATTTGGGGACCGCGCGAAAATAAATCTGCGACTGATCGACCACCTCGCCAGCATTCAGGCGTCTTATCACCTCGGGCGGCGCATGGCGGATGCCGACATTGGAAACGTAAATCAGATCGCCTGCATCGGTTTCCAGGGTGTACCGCGCGTCGATGTCGGTAAAGCCGTCGGCGCCTACCACCTGCCAGTCAGCCCCTCCCGGAACAACCCTACCCCGCAAGCCCGGCCCCTCGAAGGTGCCTCCCAATATTTGTACGATACGGCGGGTTCCAGTGGGCAGCTGGCCCACTACAGTGGGATCAGCTACTTCAGCACGCACTTCAAAGGCAAATTCCAGCTGCGGGGCGGCAGGAATTTCCTGTGCCGGCACCGCTATGGCTGCAGTCAGGCTGGCCAGCAGCAAGGCGAAGGGCGTAAATAAACGCATAGGACAATCTCCGTGTTGAGGAATCTTTAATCTTCCGGGCTACTTAGCCGGCAGGGGTGGCAAAGCGAGCTGTTTGGGTTGACGGTGCTCATCGATAGCAACATAGGTGAATAGGCCTTCGGTGACCAGAATTCGTTCGGAGGAGTAATTGTCCCGCACCGACCAGACTTGCACCTTGACCGTGAGCGAGGTATTGCCGATTTTCGTCACATCGGTATAGCAACAGACCACATCGCCGACAAAAACGGGCTTGTGAAAGGTCATGGCATCGATGCCCACTGTGACGACCCGCGAGTGGCACAACTTCTTAGCCGCCAGGCCGCCGGCGATATCCATCTGTGAAAGCAGCCAGCCGCCAAAGATGTCTCCGGCAGGATTGGTATCTGCAGGCATCGCCAGGGTGCGCAGGGACAGGGTACCTTCCAGCGGAGGCAGCGAGGAAGTGAGCATAGGCGGGGCTCCTTTTACTTAGTATTTTGCGCCGATGGCTAGCATATCGGGGGACTCGAGGCCTGTCCAAAATTGCACAGCTCGCCAAGCCAACCTAGACTGAGCCGAGGTGGCGCCGCCACCGCCAACCGAGGGGAAAAAATGATTATCTATGGCGTGGGCCTATTATCGGCCTGTCTGGTAGTGGGACTGTATCTGGGCGACGTGCTCGGGCAACTGCTCGATGTGCAAGCCAATGTGGGCGGGGTCGGCATTGCCATGTTGCTACTGGTATGGGCGTGCAGTAACCCGCGACTTTCTGCTTTGGTTAGCGGGGAATCCGGCAAAGGCATTCAGTTCTGGAGTGCCATGTATATTCCCATTGTGGTGGCTATGGCAGCCCGTCAAAACGTCGTGGGGGCTATCGATGGCGGCGCCATGGCCATTTTGGCGGGAGCTCTGGCGGTCGTTATCAGCTTTGCCCTGGTGCCTCTTTTCAGTCGTCTGAGTAAACCAGCTGCTTCCCAGCAGGATGCGCACTGATGGACACGCTAGCCAAGGTTTTAACTGCTAATGGGTTGCTGACAGCCTTCGCACTGGTCGGCGTTCTGGTCTGGCTATCTTATGCCATTGCCAACCGGCTGACCGGGGGTCGCATTCACGGCAGCGCGATCGCTATCGTGTTGGGCCTGGTTGCTGCCTACATTAGCGGACGCATCACCGGAGGCAGTGCGGGGGTTGCCGACCTGCCGGTACTGGCGGGCGTCGGTCTGCTGGGTGGAGCCATGTTTCGCGACTTCGCCATCGTCGCCACGGCCTTTGGTGTCCAACTGTCAGAGTTGAAAAAAGCTGGATTGGCAGGTGCGGTGTCCATTTTTGCCGGTGTCCTAGTGTCCTTTGTGGTCGGCGTCCTGGTCGCCATGGCCTTTGGCTACCGGGATGCCGTGAGCATTACCACCATCGGCGCCGGAGCGGTCACTTATATCGTCGGGCCGGTGACTGGTGCCGCCATCGGTGCTGACTCCGCCATCATTGCCCTGAGTGTTGCCGCCGGCCTGGTTAAGTCCATTATGGTCATGATCGGCACACCGCTGGTGGCCCGCTTTATTGGCCTAGACAACCCCCAGAGCGCCATGGTCTATGGAGGCTTGATGGGAACTACCAGCGGCGTCGCCGCCGGATTGGCTGCCACCGATCCGCGACTGGTGCCCTATGGTGCGATGACGGCGACCTTCTATACGGGTGTAGGCTGCCTGCTCGGACCCTCCGTGTTATTTCTGGTCGTCAACGCGCTGGTTTGACCCGATGCTCGATACCTTCCGCTATTTACGATCTGACAATATGGAGCTGGCCCTGGTCGAGCAGGGCCGCAACACCAGCTACGCCGAATTAGCCCGGCAGGTGGAATGCCTGGCGAGCTCATTGCTCGGCACGCTGACTGATCTGCACGAGGAACGCGTGGCCCTCTATGTGCCCTCCAGCAATGCCTATGTCGTAACCCTGCTGGGAATATGGCGTGCTGGAGGTATCGCTGTGCCACTCAATGTGCTGGCCACGCCGCTGGAGCTTGAGCACTATCTGCACAGCGCCGGTGTTAGCCGGCTGATTTGCCTGGACGGATTGAGCGATGCCCTGGATCAACTGTGCCGAGAGCTCGAAATTGAAGTGCTTCCCTACGCCGGACTACTCGAGACAACTTCGCGCGCCCTACCCCGGATCACGCCCGACCGTCGCGCCCTGATGCTCTTTACAAGTGGAACGACCAGCAAACCAAAGGGCGTCATCAGCACCCATGGCAGCCTGCACGCCCAGATCAAGTCGCTATGCGAGGCCTGGGAATGGAGCGCGACCGATTGCATTCCGCTCTTTCTGCCCTTGCATCACATCCACGGCATCGTCAACGTGCTTTGCTGCGCCCTGGCCAGTGGTGCGCGCATCTGGCTCTTCCCCCGCTTCGATGCAGCTCGCGTGCTGAGTGCTGCAAATGAAGGCAGATTCAGCCTCTTTATGGCTGTACCCACGGTGTACCTGAAGATCATCGATATTATGCAGGGCCAGTCCGAGCCGGAGCGCAAGGCTAGCTGCCAGGCCTTTGCCGCGATGCGTCTCAATGTATCCGGCTCTGCCGCCTGTCCTGTGCCCCTGTTCAATCAATGGCGCGAGCTAACCGGACAGGTATTGCTGGAGCGCTACGGCATGACGGAAATCGGCATGGCCCTGTCCAATCCCTATCGCGGCGAGCGCCGAGCCGGCTCTGTCGGCTTACCACTGCCCGGGGTTGAGGTCAGGCTCTACAACGAAAAGGATCAGCCGGTGCCCGGCGAAGGAACACCCGGAGAGATTCGCGTGCGCGGCGACAATCTGTTTCTGGAATACTGGAACAATCCGGGCGCCACTGCCGAAAGTTTTCGCGACGGCTGGTTCTGTACCGGTGATGTGGCGGTGTTGGAACAAGGCTATTACCGCATCATGGGACGCAGCTCCATCGATATCATCAAGTCGGGCGGGTACAAGCTTTCCGCGCTGGAAATCGAGGGCGTCCTGCTCGAACACCCGGCCATTGTCGAGTGTGCAGTGATCGGCGTCGACGACCCTACCTGGGGTG
>JAYQPQ010000030.1:0-20910 GCA_038145405.1 Porticoccaceae bacterium
CAATCCGAGCTATCGTAGGGTCGGGGGGGCTCGTATTTGTTTATAAGAGCCAGGGGTTGGCGTCCAGACTTTTCAGCTTGTAGCGACAGGAACCAAAGGCGCCGCCAGGGGTGTGGCGCAGGGCGTGAATGGCTTCGGCAGACTCCAGCGAGGTGTTGTAAAGCTGTTCGCGTAGCGCGCCGAGAATGCCGTTTTTACCGGCAAAAACCTTGCCGATGCGGTCGGGATGCTGGCGCGCGGTTTCGATGACGCCAGCGGCGGAAACGTTGATCACTGCGGTGACGCCGCCCGACTGGGCGTAGAAGGCATTTTTCGAAGTCATGGTTCCTGAGAGTTGACTGGTGCTAAGGTCAGCGCATGATACCCAATTGCATGCGGCCCTGCCGCAGCTTCGCTCGGCCCAGGTAAAATAACCCCATGCACATTCACATCCTCGGTATTTGCGGCACCTTCATGGGTAGTCTGGCCCAGCTGGCGAAGGCGCAGGGTATGCGCGTGACCGGCTGCGACGCCAACGTTTATCCTCCCATGAGCACGCAGCTGGAGCAGGCCGGCATCGAGCTGATCGAGGGGTTCGATCCCGCCCAGCTCAAGCTGGCGCCCGACCTCTGGGTCATCGGCAACGCCATGAGTCGCGGTAACCCCTTGGTGGAAGCCATTCTCAATGCAGGGCAGCCCTATGTATCTGGCCCGCAGTTTCTGGCTGACCACGTGCTGGCCGGCCGCTGGGTGCTGGCTGTATCGGGGACGCACGGTAAGACGACAACCTCCGCCATGCTGGCCTGGATTCTCGAGTACGCGGGGTATCAGCCGGGCTACCTGATCGGCGGTGTGCCGCGCAATTTCGGCCGCTCCGCCAGCCTGGGGCAGAGCGATTTCTTTGTGGTGGAGGCCGATGAGTACGACTCCGCCTTTTTCGACAAGCGTTCCAAATTTGTGCACTACCGGCCGCGCACCCTGATCATCAATAACCTGGAATTCGACCACGCCGACATCTTTGCCGATTTGGCTGCCATCCAGCGGCAATTTCATCACCTGGTGCGCACCGTCCCCTCGCAGGGCTGCATTTTTTATCCGCTTCAGGATGCGGCCCTAGCGGAAACCCTGGCCTGGGGGTGCTGGAGTGAGCGAGTCAGCCTGGGCGATACCATCTCCGGAGCAGACTGGAGCGCCGAGGACCTGCAGGCCGGTGCCAGCCGCATTCGCATCGCTTCCGCACGCCACGGCAGTGTGGAATTTGCCTGGCAGCATGGCGGTCAGCACAATCTGGCAAATGCCCTGGCCGCCGTGGCAGCGGCACACTCGGTGGGCGTGCCGCTGGAACAGAGTGGCGCTGCGCTGACCGACTTTTCCGGCGTCAAGCGGCGCATGGAAAAACTGGCAGAGCGCAAGGGGGTGCACCTCTATGACGATTTTGCCCACCACCCCACGGCCATACTCACCACACTCGAGGGTTTGCGGCAGCGCTATCCCAAGGAGCGCATCCTGGCGTTGATCGAACCGCGCTCCAATACCATGAAGCTGGGGGTGCACCAGGATCGTTTGCGCGACAGCGTGGCGCCCGCCGATCAGGTGTTCTGGTTTGCGGCGCCGGGTCTGGGCTGGGATCCCAGCCGCGTCTGCAGGCCGACGGATCAGGTGTTCAGTTCGATTGATGCGCTCGCCGAGGCGGCCCTGGCGCAGGCTCAGGGCAATGTACACCTGGTGCTAATGAGCAACGGCGGCTTTGCTGGTCTGCGCGAGCGCCTCAGCCAAGCCCTGACAACCTAAGCAGCCCTGAATTTCCGGTAACCAAGCCTGGTCCCTGCGCTGTTATCATGCTGCACTAGTCGGGTGGTACCTCGCGGGGGCCTTCTTTCAAGAGTCACAGAGCAGGAGTCTTCGTGGCCCAATCCCTAACTCAAGCCTATCGTTCCTTTGTGTTGGAAAAGCCGGCGTTGGCACTGGCGCTGGTCGCTCTACTGGTGGTGATCGCCGCCCTGGGTGTGCCGCGCCTGCGGCTGGACGCCTCGGCAGATGCTCTGACGCTGGAAAGTGATCGCGCACTGGACTTTTTCCGCGAGGTATCCAGTCGATACGACACCGGCGATGTCATCGTCGTCACCTATAGCGTTGAAGATGACCTCTACAGCGATGCCTCGCTACTGACGCTGAAGCAACTGCGCGATGAGCTGGCTCAGGTCGACCGGGTCAAGTCCGTCTTTTCCATTCTCGATGTGCCGCTGCTCTATAGCCCAAAGCTCACCTTGGTTCAGCTCGGCGGCGATATGCCCAAGCTGCTCGATCCCGGCGTCGATCGCGAGCTGGCGCGACAGGAGTTCTGGAGCAGCCCAATCTACCGTGACACCCTGGTTGGCCGGGACGGGCGCACCACGGCCGTGGTGCTCAATATCGAGGTGGACGAGCAGGCCATCAGCCTGGTGCGCGAACGCGACGCGCTCCTGCTGAAAGAAGAGGAGCAAGGCCTGAATGCATCCGAGCAGCAGCGCCTGCAGCGGGTGCGGGCGGACTATTTGGCCTACCGGACGGCGGCAACCGAACGCGATAACGCCTTGGTGGCGCAGGTGCGTCAGATCGCCTTCAACTACCAGGACCGTGCCGACCTCTTTGTCGGGGGCGCGCTGATGATCACGGCCGACATGATGGCCTACATCCGCAGCGACCTGGTCAACTTCGGCCTGGGTATTCTCACCTTTATCATCATTGCCCTGGTGGTGGTCTTCCGCGAGTGGCGCTTTGTAATGCTGCCGCTACTGAATTGTCTGTGCACCGCAGTCATCATGCTGGGCCTGCTGGCCTGGACCGACTGGCGCATGACCGTCATCTCGTCGAACTTTGTGCTGCTGCTAATTATCGTCACCCTGGCACTTTCCGTGCACCTCATCGTGCGCTTCCAGGAAAGTTGCCGCATGGCGCCGCGCGCCCCGTTGTTCAAACAGGTGCTGGTCACCAGCCGCGCCATGGCCAGGCCCTGCTTTTATACAGTGATCACCACGGTGGTAGCCTTTGTCTCGCTGGTGGTCAGCGATATTCGGCCGGTGATGGACTTTGGCTGGATGATGACCCTGGGCATTTCGCTGGGCCTGGTGCTGACCTTCATCATCGTCCCCGCCGGACTGTTGCTGACCTCGGCGCGTGCCTGCACCGACCTCGGACCGGAGGAACCGCGCTACACACTCTGCTTTGCCACCCTGGTAGAGAAACATCGCGGCCTGGTGTTGGGTGTGGCGCTGACGCTAGCCCTGGTGTCGGCCTGGGGCGTCACCCAATTGAATGTGGAAAACCGCTTTATCGATTACTTTAAATCGAATACTGAGATTCATCAGGGCATGACGGTAATTGATACCCAGCTGGGCGGCACCCTGTCGCTGGATGTGATTCTCGATGCGCCGGTGCAGCTTGAGCCTGCTGAGCAGACGGTGGCGTTGGATGCCGCCGGCGAAGATCTCTTCGCCGACGATGGCTTTGCCGACGACCCCTTTGCTGCCAATGACGGAGCGCCGGAGCAGGAATTCAGTTACTGGTGGAGTCGCGTCGGTCTCGATCAGGTCGAGCAGCTGCACGACTTCCTCGAAGACCAGCCGGAAATTGGCAAGGTCGATTCACTGGCCACCGGCTACAAGGTTGCGCGCGATCTGACCGGCGGCACCCTGAATGACATCGAGATCGCCTTTATGCGTCGCAATCTCGGCGAGGAGCTGGAAGCTGTGCTGCTCGAGCCCTACCTGGACGACGGCATTAATCAAACCCGCATCAGCGTGCGGGTGCGGGAAACCGAGCGCGGACTGAATCGCGCCGAGCTGATTCAGCGCGTCGAGGATTTTGTCACCCAGGATATGGCGATACCACTGGAGCGCGTCGCCCTGACCGGCTACATTGTGCTTTACAACAATGTGTTGCAAAGCCTGTTCGGTTCGCAGATCAAGACGCTGGGCGCGGTATTTGCCGGCATCCTGATCATGTTTGTCTTTTTGTTTCGCTCGCTCTTTGTGTCGTTGGTGGCCATTGTGCCTAACCTGCTGGCTGCGGCCATCGTGCTGGGCGTGATGGGGCTGGCGGGCATTCCGCTGGACATCATGACCATTACCATTGCTGCTATCACGGTCGGCATGGGGGTGGATAATTCCATCCACTATATTCACCGCTTCAAGCGCGAGTTGCAGTGGGACGGCAATTACCAGGCGGCTATGCATCGGTCGCACCGCACCATCGGGCGTGCGCTGACCTATACGGCAGTGACGGTGATCATGGGCTTTTCCGTACTCGCATTTTCGAACTTCATTCCGTCCATCTACTTCGGTCTGCTCACCAGCCTGGCCATGACCACGGCGCTGGTCGGCTCCCTGACGCTGCTGCCAGCGCTCATTTTGCTATTCAGACCCTTTGGCACCGAGGGCGACGGCGACGAAGACGAGTTCGAGCCCGAGGAGCGCGCCTCCGATATCAGCCTGTTACCGGGAGGTGGCTTCTAGCGCTGATGGTGCCATAAATGGCATCTTTCAGATTAATGGCTAGCGCTTTTTGCTCTGTGCTCGGGGGCGGGGCGGCCCCCAGGTTTTTGCCTCGGGACGTCCCAATCCACTATGCTGCCCGACCTGAATGCAACCCGAGACGGCCGATGCGTGGCGTACGCAATCAACCCGAGAGTGACTGGTCCGGCGACTGGAAAGTCGTGGCCAGGCTGGTGCCCTATCTGCTGGAGTTTCCGGGTCGCGTGGCGGCGGCGATGGCCTTCCTGGTGCTGGCAAAAATCGCCAATGTGCTGGTGCCCCTGGTGCTCAAGCACATTGTCGACGGGCTCAGCGACCCCGCCGCCCAGTTGCTGGCAGTGCCCATTGCACTCTTGTTGGCCTATGGTCTGCTGCGCTTCGGCACCACCCTGCTGGGCGAGTTGCGCGACGCCGTTTTCAGCCGGGTAGCGGAGCGCGGCATGCGGCGCATCGCGCTGGAAGTTTTCACCCATATGCACCAGTTGGATCTGAACTTCCATCTGAGTCGCAAGACCGGCGGGGTATCGCGCGATATCGAGCGCGGCACCAGCGGCATCGCCTTTCTGCTGCGTTTCATGCTGTTCAATATCATCCCGACGCTCTTTGAGCTGGTGCTGATCGTCGGCATCCTGCTGTACAACTTCAGCCTCGGCTTTACCCTGATCACCCTGGCTGCTGTCGGGCTCTATATTCTGTTTTCCGTGGTGGTCACCGAGTGGCGTCTGCGCTACGTGCGCGAGGCCAATCAGCAGGACAGCCTGTCCAGCACGCGGGCAATCGACAGTCTGCTCAACTATGAGACGGTCAAGTATTTCGGCAACGAGGCCTACGAGGCCCGACTCTACGACGCCCAGCTCGCCGACTGGGAGCAGGCGCGTCTGAAAAACCGCTATTCGCTCTTTGCCCTTAACGCCGGCCAGGCGCTGATTATCGGCGTAGCATTGACGGCCATGATGTGGCTGGCAGCATCCCAGGTGGTTAGCGGCGCCATGACCATCGGCGATCTGGTGATGATCAATGCCTACATGATCCAACTCTTCGTACCGCTGAATTTCCTCGGTTTCGTCTACCGCGAGATCAAGAATTCCATGGCCAATATCGAACGCATGTTCAGCCTGCTGTCCACCCAAGCCGGCATTGTCGATGCACCTGATGCCAAGGTCTTGCAGGTAGCCGGTGGCGAGGTCTGCTTCGACCATGTGAGTTTCGCCTACTGTCCAGATCGGCCGATTCTCCGGGACCTTAGCTTCACCATTCCGGCGGGTCAGAAGTACGCCGTGGTAGGGCCCAGCGGCGCCGGCAAATCCACCCTGGCGCGGTTGCTGTTCCGTTTCTACGATCCGACCGAGGGCAGCATTCGCATTGACGGCCAGCGCATCGCCACGGTGACCCAGCAAAGCCTGCGCGCCGCCATCGGCGTGGTGCCGCAGGACACCGTGCTATTCAACGCCAGCATCGCCTTCAATATCGGCTACGGCCGCACCGATGCCACGCCTGAAGAAATACAGCAGGCGGCGCGCATGGCGCATCTGGAGGAATTTATTCAGAAATTGCCGGACGGCTACGATACCGAGGTCGGCGAGCGCGGTCTGAAGGTATCAGGAGGTGAGAAGCAGCGCATTGCCATCGCTCGCATGCTGCTCAAGGCGCCGCAAATCCTGGTATTTGACGAGGCGACCTCCTCGCTGGATTCGCGCTCGGAAAAAGCCATTCTCGCCGCTCAGCGTGAAGTCGCGGCGCACCACACCACCCTGGTCATTGCCCACCGTCTCTCTACGGTGATCGACGCCGATCGCATCCTGGTGCTGCAGGATGGAGAAATTGTCGAGCAGGGAAGCCACGCCGAATTGCTGGCGCGCGACGGTGTCTATGCCGACCTGTGGCGCCACCAGCAACAACAGCAACAACAGCAGGAACTGCAGCGCCAGACGCTGGAAGCCTGAATCAGTCTCGGTTCAGAAAGCGGCGCCAGGAACCCAGCGCGGTAATTTCCGTTGCTCCGGCAATAGCCCAGGGTTCGCAGATAAATCCGGTCACCCAGCGGCCATCGGCCAATTCCACCTTGCCCAGCCGCAAAATGCGGCACCGCGGCACGTGCGCGAAACAATTTGAACAAAAAGATCATTTTTAACCCGGCTTGCCTCTTGATGTGGCGCGTCAGGTGGGATGGCCTGGTCGCTGTTAAAAGGACGCGAAAAAAAGGGGGGGGGAATTCCCCGCGTATTCCTCCCCCGTTCTGGTCAGGGATACCAGTTGCGCTGACGTACCTCGGAACGATCCCCCACCAGCTGTTCAAAGACATCTACATCGGTACCGCGATGGTGGTAGGGATAGACGATGGTCGGCTGAAAGGTCCGCACGGCTTCAGCGGCCTGCTCGACTGTAATGGTGTAGGGCAGGTTGATGGGGATAAAGGCGACATCGATATGCTGCAATGCCAGCATTTCCGGAATGGCCTCGGTATCTCCGGCAACATAGACGCGCGTATCGCCGAAGGTCAGCACATGACCGTTGCCGCGACCCGGGTTATGGAACTGCAGGCGGTCCGCGGTGATGTTGTACATGGGTACCGCTTCGATTCCCACGCCCATCAGAGTGGTGCGCTCGGCCATATAGGCAAAGAAAATATTCAGGTCATAGCTGCGCGCTGGGTTCATGACCCCGACATAGACATTGCCGGAAAAGTCCGCCGGGTTGGCCGGTCGGCGCGACAGGAAGCGGGTGGTGTAGGGAGCGTCGCTGTAGAGAACATCCAGCACGGAGCCGTCGGCCGGGCCCCAGTTGTATACATTGGCGTTGCCGCTGATGAAGTACTCCTCTTCGATAAAGCCATGGCCATCCAGATCCAGTGGCCTCTGCAGCACCTTGTAATGCAGCCAGGGAATGGATTGGCTGGTGATGGGTATGGGCGCGGTGTCGGGCAGGTCGGGAACGTAGTTTTGTGCGGTGGTGGCGGTACAGATAGTCATTAAAGCCAGGCCTTAGACGGCCAGGCTAAAGCGTTGGGTAGGCATGAAAAATCCCCTCTTAGTGTGCTCGTCCAGGCAACCCTTGGGTTGCCCCCGCAAGAGGACAGCTGGTGTATCACCCCTCTTTGGCCGGTGGTCCCCCTCCGCCAGCTGAAAGCAAGTATAAGATTGGCTTTCCCCGACAGACAACCGCCGGGAATTAGTAAAGCGACCAGGCCACCCAGAACAGGCGCACCGCCAGTAGTGTCAAAATCCAACGCAGGATGACGCGGAACTGGTCGTCGCTGATGTGATCCAGAAAACGCCGGCCAACCCAGGTGCCGGCAAAGCCGGCCAGGGTGGCCAGACCAATGACCTGCAGGTAAGGGCGGAAGTCAAAACCGACTGACATATAGCCGACGATTTTCAGAATAGACATCCAGAACATACAACCCGCAATGGTGCCGACAATGGTCTGGCGCGTGAATTTGCCTCGTAGCAGATAGCCTTGCAGCAGCCCGCCCAGGCCGGTTACCGAACTCAGCCAGGTGTGCACAATGCCGAGCCAAAAAAAGGGTTTGGGCCCCGGCACTTTCCAATTTACTGGGGGCATCCACAGCATGCCGAGCAGGGTAAAGCCGAGCATCAGGGAGATGGCGAATTCCGATAGCAGGGAAAAGGTGTGCACGCCGATCACCGCGCCGATCACCGAGCCCAGCACAAAGGGCTTGCCGATGTGCCAGAGAATGTAGCGATGAAAATTGATCACGCGAAAGAACTGCGAGGCCAGAATAAAGGCCGAGTTCAGGGGCACCACAGCGTTTATCGGCAACACGAAGGTGGAGGCTGCCAGCAGCAGAATGCCGCCCCCCATGCCGGTAGCCGCGCTGATAATCGCGGCGATAAAGCTCAGCAGGGTAATAAAGGCAAGATCGAAGGGACTCAGGAAGCTACCTCAACGGCGAAAGTGGGCCCGGGTATGGCGACCATTATAGCCAGCCGTGGGTCGCGCCAGTGGCCGCCCTTGCGCAAGATCAGGAAATTCTCTGCTGCGGCCTCGCCCCTGGCCAAATTCTGCTAACCTAGGCAGATGCAAAGAAGGGGACAAGGGATGCGCTTGCACACGGCGCGCAGCAGGAAGACGACAGCTCCAATGTTGTGATCCACGAGTTCGCCCACAAGCTGGACGAGGAAAACGGTGGGGTGGATGGCAACCCGGTGCGCCGCCACGCCGGCTTTGTCGAATGGGCCGAGTTATTCAGCCGACAGTACCAGACCTTTCTCGAGGAGATTGAGCAGGAGGCCGACGACGCCATCGACGACTATGGTGCACATTCGCCCGAGGAGTTCTTTGCCGTGTGCAGCGAAAGCTTTTTTGAAAAGCCGCATCGGATGCAGCAGGATTCGCCGGAACTTTACGACCAACTGTCCCGCTTTTATGCGGTCGCCCCGGCCAGCTGGCAGGAGCAAACCAGATGAAGCCCTTTGCCGAGATTTACCACCGCGCCGCCCAGCGCAAGGGTGGCGATGCCCAGCTGAACAAGCTGATGCAGGTCGACATCAAGACCCCCAAACAGCTGGCTGCCATCTCCGATGACCGCTGGCTGTCGGCCATGACCAATGGCATCTTCAAGGCTGGCTTTGTCTGGAAGGTAATAGATAACAAGTGGGATGGCTTCGAGCAGGCCTTCTGGAAGTTCAACGTGATCCGCTGCGCCTATATGTCGGAAGAAGATGTCGACGCCCTCGCCAAAGACACCCGTATAGTGCGCAATCGCCAGAAGATCCTTACCGTGCGTGAGAACGCCGTGTTCCTGCTGGATATTCAGCAAGAACATGGCAGCTTCGGCAAGCTGGCGGCCAACTGGCCGGAATCCGATTTTGTCGGATTGCTGCAGTTGCTGCAAAAGCGCGGATCGCGCCTGGGCGGCATGACGGCGCAGTATTTTCTGCGCCGCATGGGCAAGGCCGGTTTTGTGTTGAGTCGTGACGGTACAGCGGCCTTGATCGATGCCAGCGTGATTGACAAGGCGCCGAGTGGACGGGCCGCCATGCAGAAAGTGCAGGATGCCTACAATGCCTGGGCTGAGGAGTCCGGGCTGAATCTGGCGCAGATCAGCCGCGTGCTGGGCATGTCGATCGACGCGGTTTAGCTTTCCAGCGCGCCGTACTTTTCCCGGTAGCTGCGGTGTTCGCGAATCAGCTTCAGTGCGCGCGGCATCAGGCCGCGCTCGTAGAAAGGCAGGGCCTGGAACTGGCTGCAATCCAGCTGGTACTTAGCGCAAAAATAGCGAATCAACTCGTCGGAATCGCTGAGCAGGCGGCCGGGTTCAACCTCGACGGTGGGAAAGGTCAGGGGTTTGCCCAGTCGCTCGGTGAGCGAGGCCTTGATGGCGGCGAAGTCGCCTTCACCCTCCACCATCTCCACGATTTTCAACTGGGGAACCAGGCTAGCCTCGGCCATAAACACCAGAAAGCGGAAGGAATAGGGACAGCCGCGCTTGAGCCAGGCGGTCGGCACAAAATCCTGCATGCTGCCGTTAGCCGGGCAGATCGGCGTTGTGAAATACGCGCTGCACGTCGTCCAGATCTTCCAGCAAGTCCAGCAGGTGGCTGAAGGATTCGGCATCCTCACCACCGATCGCCACGCTGGCTTGGGGCAGGAACTGGATTTCGTCGGTGTCGAACTCAATGGCGCCCAGGGCTTCCACCAGCGCCGTCTTCGCCTTGGCGTACTCGGTATGGGGCGTAAACACGGTGATCATGCCGTCTTCACTTTCGATATCGGTGACGTCGACATCGGCCAGCATCAGGGCTTCCAGCACGGCTTCCTCATCGGCGCCGGTAAAACGGAAGATGGCGGAGTGGTCGAAGCTGTGCATGCAGGTGCCGGGCGTGCCGATCTTGCCGCCGCCCTTGTTAAAGCTGACGCGCACATCGTTGAAGGTGCGGGTGGAGTTATCGGTCAGGCAGTCGACAATCACCATGGTGCCGCCGGGGCCGAAGCCCTCGTAACGCGCCGCCTCGAAATTCTCGCCGCCCACACCTCTGGCCTTGTCGATGGCCTTTTCGATGACGTGGCTGGGTACCTGGTCGCGCTTGGCGCGTTCGATTAGGCTGCGCAGGCTGAGGTTGCCGGATGGGTCGGTGCCGCCCGTCTTGGCTGCCACATAAACCTCCCGGCCGTACTTGCTGTACACCTTGGTTTTGGTGGCCGCCGTTTTGGCCATGGAGAGTTTACGGTTCTGAAAGGCGCGACCCATGAAAGTTACCTTGCGATTCGTCAGGGCGAGTATTTTGGTGGGACGGCGGCGAAAAGCAAGAGCCATCGCCAGGGCCGAGCGCTGACACCCCGGCTGCCCCATAGACTGCAAATGCTAATTTTTATTGCGCTTCAGTCAGTTTGCTTGCCCCCCAGGAGTTGATTGGCTTCAATTGGCGCAACTGACTGGAACCAGATCCTTGCGCATGAAACTCAGCCCCTGGCTTGCCGCCCTGATCATCACCCCGGCTTTTGCGCAAGCGCCTGCCTGGCTCGAACGCCTGCCCATGGACCTGCTGGATGTTCAGGCCCCCACGGTGCGCGTCAGCGGTATGCCCGGCAGCCTGAGTATTGCCCAGATCAGCTGTAACTCGTTGCCGCTGGACGGTGTGCGCCGGCGCATCGTCAATACGGCCATTCAGGAGTGGGGCTTCTTTGGCTTTAGCGTGATCGATCAGACCGAGGAAATTGCCGCCGAAATGCGTCGCACCGGTGGCTTTGGCCGCCGCAGCGAGAGCGGTCGTCCGCTTACAGCCGATTTGAACCAGCGCGCCGATGACGAAGTATTACAAATTGCCCTCTCGGTCGGCGGCTATTGGGCGGCCACACCCGATGGCCGCTGGATGCTCGAGCGCCAGAACGAAGCCTGGCAAGGCCCCCTGGGTTACCGCTCCGATTGGCGCGATTTCTGGTCGGCGGCCTTTATTTCCTGGGTGATGTGCGAAGGTGGCCTGGGCAACAAGGAGCAGTTCCAGCGTTCCATTGCCCACCACGACTACATCGACCAGGCCATTCTGGCGCGCGACGGCAAAGAACCCTCGGCGGCCTATGTGGCCTACGACATTGGCGAGGCCGCCGTTGCCCCCGGCGATCTGCTGTGCCGCGGCAGCCGCCCCGAATACGGAAGCCTGGCCGAGCGCCGCGCCCATCTGGAAGAGGGTGCGCGCACACACTGCGATATCGTGGTGAAGGTGGATGAGCAGGCCGGCGAAATCTGGGCCATTGGCGGCAATGTCAGCGATTCCGTGCGACTCAAACGCCTGCCTGCCGAGTTTGGCCGCAACGGCCTGCAAACGGTGCCCTACAGCGGCCGCATGATCTTTGCCCATCTGCAGCTACAGGCGCCGGCCATCGAAACCAATGCCCTGGATAACAGCCCCACCATGCTGGCGCTAGCGTGCACCATGCCATCGCACTCCTTCCTGGCGGCTGGGGTGGTGGTAACGGGCGAGGGGAATTGTTAGAGCTAATAAAAAGAATCGTATTTTTCTTTCTGTTTATCACTCATTTAAATGGAGTCGTTTGAGATATGGATTTCACATTTCTGGTTGTCATTTTCATCGTCCTTTTTGGTGTGGCTGCTCTGACAAAAAAGGCGCCCAATCGAAATCTTCCCTACGAGCGAAACCAGTTTCTGCTTTCCAAGGCAGAGCAAAATTTTTATGGAGCGCTGCTTCTTGCGCTTGGCGGAGATTACGCAGTGATGTGCAAAGTACGAATTGCAGATGTGCTGAATACACGGAAAGGCTTATCGAGCAAGGAGCGCACCGCCGCCTTCAATCAAATTGCCCGCAAGCCCTTCGATTTTGTGCTCTGCAATTCTCAGGATTTATCTATCGTCGCAGCGATTGAGTTAGACGATGCTTCACACCGGGCAAGTAATCGACGTGCCCGAGATAACTTTGTCGAAGGTGCATGCGATGCGGCGGGGCTAAAACTGCATCGGTTTAAACGCGCTTATAGTGTTGAAGAGGTGCGCCAAGCTATTTTAGGAGCTCCAGTCGGAGGGTGAAGTCGGGGATACAGATCGCTATCTTTAGATAGCTTCGGTCTTCTCCTTGCTGCAGCGCTTGCAGCGAAAAACCGTAACCAGCCTGCCCTGTCGGCTATCAAATTGTTTGTCCTGCCAGATTTCCCACTTGTGAAAGCCGTGTTGGCACAGGCCGAGTTTGTTTTTCTCGGCTTTCTGCTTTTTGGCTTTGGCGAAGGAGTGGATGTTGGTGGTCATGGCTATCAAGCTAGCACAAATGAATCTAGGGTCGGAATGGTGGGCCCACCAGGACTTGAACCTGGGACCAAGCGATTATGAGTCGCCTGCTCTAACCAACTGAGCTATGGGCCCTTATGCTTGCTCTGTTTGGTCTGAGCATTGTCGCGCTGCTCAACCAAAACTCTGCGTTTCAACTTCTGTCTGGGGGGATTGCTTCGCTACGCTCGCAATGACAAGGTTGGGTCACACCCCCGCAAACAAAAATCCGGTGTTTCCACCGGATTTCTTATTTTAACGGGATTGCCGCGTCGCGTGCGCTCCTCGCAAAGACAAATAGGAATTAATCGTCCAGGAAGCTGCGCAGGTGCTCGGAGCGGCTCGGGTGGCGCAGTTTGCGCAGGGCCTTGGCTTCGATCTGACGAATACGCTCGCGGGTTACGTCGAACTGTTTGCCCACTTCTTCCAGGGTGTGATCGGTATTCATATCTATGCCGAATCGCATGCGCAGCACCTTGGCTTCGCGTGCGGTCAGGCTGCCCAGCACTTCGCGGGTGGCCTCGGTCAGGCTGGAGCCGGTAGCCGAGTCGATGGGCGATTCGATGCTGGTGTCTTCGATAAAGTCGCCCAGATGCGAATCTTCGTCGTCGCCGATGGGCGTCTCCATGGAGATGGGCTCTTTGGCGATTTTCAGCACCTTGCGAATCTTGTCTTCCGGCATCTCCATCTTCACCGCCAGTTCTTCCGGCGTGGGCTCGCGGCCCAGCTCCTGCAGCAGATGGCGCGAAATGCGGTTGAGCTTGTTGATGGTCTCGATCATGTGCACCGGAATACGAATGGTGCGCGCCTGGTCGGCAATGGACCGGGTAATGGCCTGGCGAATCCACCAGGTGGCATAGGTCGAGAACTTAAAGCCGCGACGGTATTCGAACTTGTCGACCGCTTTCATCAGGCCGATGTTGCCTTCTTGAATCAGGTCGAGGAACTGCAGGCCACGGTTGGTGTATTTCTTGGCAATGGAGATCACCAGCCGCAGGTTGGCCTCCACCATCTCTTTCTTGGCGCGGCGCATGCGGGCTTCGCCCAGGGAGACGTTACGGTTGACCTCTTTGATCTCGGCAATGCTCAGGCCGGCCTCTTCTTCGATCTGGGCCAGGGCGCGTTGGGCGCGGTGAATTTCAGTTTCCAGCGCTTTGACCTTGGTGTTCCAGTCGGCCTTGCCTTTCAGGCTGCCCAGCCATTTCAGGTTGGTTTCGTTGCCGGGGAAGGATTTGATAAAGGTGGCGCGAGGCATGTCGGCTTTGCGTACACAAAGGCTCATGATGGCGCGTTCTTCGGCGCGAATGCGTTCGATGCCGTCGCGCAGTTCGGCCACGATGGGGTCGAACAGGCGCGGGGTCAGCTTGAGGTACTTGAACAGCTCAGCGGTTTCTTCCTGAGCCTTAATGGCGGCCTTGCTGCCGCGGCCTTCCTTGTTAATGGCTTTCTGCGACTTGTTGAAGGCCTTGCGAATCTTGCCAAAACGCTCGGCTGCCTCGACCGGATCGGGGCCGTTGTCGACCTTGTCGTCATCGTCGGAATCGCCGCCTTCTTCCTCTTCGTCTTCTTCGTCAGCTGCCGCGGCTGTCTTGTTGGTTTTGGCAGCCTGACGCTCTTGCGCCAGCTCCTCGGCGGCACGCTGGGCTTGTTCCAGGGCGGAGGGGACTTCCTCTTCGGGGTAGAGGTAGCCAGAGATAATGTCGCCTAGGCGACGCTCTTCCTTCACGGTGAGTTGGTGCTCGGCCAGAACGCCGGCCACGGCGCCGGGCCAGTAGGTGAGGGCGGCCATCATTTCGCGGGTGCCGTCTTCAATGCGGCGGGCGATTTCGATTTCGCCCTCGCGGGTGAGCAGTTCCACGGTGCCCATTTCACGCATATACATGCGCACCGGGTCGGTGGTGCGGTGTACTTCGGATTCCACGGCGGCCAGGGCGGCGGCGGCTTCGGCGGCGGCCACGTCATCTGGCTCGGATTCCTGTTCCTGGGCCAGCATCAGCAGGGTATCGGCGTCGGGGGTTTGCTCGAACACGCGAATGCCCATGTCGTTGATCATCTGGATGATGTCTTCGACCTGGTCGGGTTCGGAAATTCCCTCCGGCAGGTGATCGTTGACTTCGGCGTAGGTCAGGTAGCCCTGTTCCTTACCGAGAGCGATCAGATCCTTAATTCGGGATGTTTCTCTGCCAATGTCTGACATGCGCTCAAATCCTGGTGTGGGAGGTGGAAAAAAGGCGGGAAATTATAACGAAATCGCCCCGGAATCACCACGGCCTTTTTAGGTCTGATCATGCCGCGCCTGCTTTAGTTCCGCCAGCCGCTTGAGCAGGTGGCGCTGCTCCTTCTTCTGGCTGTCGGTCCAGTCTTCAAAGGGCAGCTGCTTGAGCTCGTCCAGGCGCGCCTGCAAGGCGGCAGCCTCGCTGCGCTGGGTCCAGTGGCGCAGGATATCGGTAAATTCCTGGAGCGCTTGCTCAAAGCTGGTGCTGCGATGGATGGATTTGCCGGCCAGGCGGCTGACCAGGCGGTCGGCTTCCTCGCCCAAGCCCTGCATACGGGCATAAAGGCTGCCGAATTGCAGATCGGGCTGTTCGCCGGCCAAACGCCAGATGCGCGACAGGATAGTGCGCTCCAGTTCGCTGGTTTCGACCAGGGCGAAGTCGGGCAGGGCGTTGTCCAGGGTGACGCGCGGGTGACACAGGGCAATGCCAATCAGCTGTTCGATGGGGTTAATCAAGGATTTGCGTTGCCGCGCCGCCACCGCCGGATTGGTGGGCACTTGCACGCGGGTGGCCGCCTGCGGCTTGTCTGCGTTCGGATCAGGCATATCCATGCCGGTGCGCTGGGCCAGTTCCTTTTCCATCAGGCGACGAAAGACGCCCTTGGGCAGCTTGTCGATCAGCGGTCGGGTCAGGGAATGCAGCCGGGCGCGGGCATCGGGTGTGCTCCAGTCGGCGTCCGGGTCGATCGAACGGAATAGATAGTCGGACAGCGGCATGGCTTGCTGCAGCTGGGATTCAAAGGCTTCAGCGCCGATCTTTTGCACCAGGCTGTCGGGATCCTCGCCCTCGGGCAGGAACAGAAAGCGCGCCTGGCGGCCGTCGATCATGAGCGGCAGGCTGGCGTGCAGGGCGCGGTCCGCGGCGGTGCGCCCGGCCTGGTCGCCGTCAAAACAGAAAATTACCTCGGGCACGTGGCGGAATACCTTTTCCAGGTGCTGGGGCGTCACCGCCGTACCCAGAGTGGCCACGCTGCCCTTGATGCCAGCCTGGAAGAGCGACACCACATCCATATAGCCCTCCACCATGATCAGGCGTTCGATCTTGGGGGCAAAGCGGTGGGTTTCGTACAGGCCGTAGAGTTCGTAGGTCTTGTGGAAGACCTCGGTTTCCGGCGAGTTCAGATATTTCGGCTTTTCATCGCCAAACACCCGTCCACCAAAGGCGATGGTGCGGCCGCGCAGGTCGCGAATGGGGAACATAAGGCGGTTGCGGAAGCGGTCGTAGTAGCCGTCTTTGCCTTCGCGCTTGATGATCATGCCGCTCTTGTCGAGGGCGACGATGTCTTCGCTGGATTTGCCCAGTTTCTGGATCAGTTTGTCCCAGCCGTCCGGCGCGAAGCCGATGCCAAAATCCCGCGCCGTGGTGCCGCTGATGCCGCGGCCCTTGAGGTAGTCGATGGCGGTGGGGCTGTCGCGCAGGGCATCGCGATAGAAGCGGTCGGCCTGTTTGAGCATGTCGTAGAGGCGGTTGCGCAGTCCGCTGCGCTGGCTGTCTTCGACTGCCTCGTGGGGCACCTCGATGCCGTTTTCAACGGCGATCTGTTCCACAGCCTCGGGAAAGGCCAAGCCCTGAAAATCCATGGCAAAGCCGATGATATTGCCACCCGCCTGGCAGCCGAAGCAGTAGTAGAACTGCTTTTCGCGGCTGACGGTGAAGGAGGGGGTCTTTTCGTCGTGGAAGGGGCAGCAGGCGCTGAAGTTCTTGCCCTGCTTTTTGAGCGGCACCCGGGCATTGATGTAGTCGACGATGTCGACCCGCTCCAGCAGGTCGTCGATAAAAGCGGGTGGAATACGACCCGACACGGCTCAGCCGAGCTGGCTTTTAACCAACTGACTGACCGCGCCCATATCCGCGCGCCCCTGTACCTGGGGTCGCAGCAGGTTCATCACCTTGCCCATGTCGGCCATGGCGCTGGCGCCGGATTCGGCAATCGCGGCCTTCACCAGCTGTTCGATCTCGGCGCTGCTCAATTGCGCCGGCATGAAGTCTTCGATCACGCCGATTTCGGCTTCTTCCTTGGCGGCCAGCTCGGGGCGGTTGGCATCGGTGAACTGCTTGGCGGAGTCGCGGCGCTGCTTGATCATCTTGTCCATAATCTGCAGCACGCGGGTGTCGTCCAGATCGATGCGCTCGTCTACCTCGACGCGCTTGATTTCGGATTGAATCAGGCGAATAGTGCCCAGGCGGTCCTTGTCGCGGGCGCGCATGGCGTCCTTCATGGCATCGGTAATCTGGTCTTTGAGGCGGGGCGCTGACATGGTTATCTTCTGGATCGTGTTTTTCGGGTTGCGGAGACGAATACGCCGGCAGAAGCCGGCGTATTACTTTGAATCAATTTGATCAGCGGATCAAAGATTGTTTCAGCGGATCAGAATTGGCGGGTGAACCGGCGGGAATCGCGGGAGACTTTCTTCTGATGGCGCTTGACCGCAGAAGCTGCCTTGCGCTTGCGCGCCCAGGTCGGCTTTTCGTAGAACTCACGGCGACGGACATCGGCCAGGACACCAGCTTTTTCACAGGAACGCTTGAAGCGGCGCAGGGCGACGTCGAAGGGTTCGTTCTCTCTTACACGTACGTGCGGCATTTAATCCTCTAATATCAAGGTCTAGCGGTTCGAGGGCGCGTATTCTAAAGACATCGTTGCGGACCTGCAATAGCTAAAATCGGCCCGGCAAGCGGGAATTTCCGGGCTTGTTTTGCCTGTCATCGAAGGCGGCTTGGGGTAGACTTCGCGCCATGCGTGTTTTGGGTATCGAAACTTCCTGCGATGAGACCGGTGTAGCCATCTACGACACCGAGCGCGGCCTGCTGGCCGACGAACTCTACAGCCAGGTCGAGATGCACGCCGAATACGGCGGCGTGGTGCCGGAACTGGCCTCGCGCGACCATATCCGCAAGCTCTTGCCCATGGTGGAAAAGGCGCTAAAAGACGCCGGCCTGAACCCGGATGACCTGGACGGCATTGCCTATACCTTTGGTCCCGGCCTGGTCGGAGCACTGCTGGTAGGCGCTACCCTGGGCCGTACCCTGGCCTGGGTATGGGACAAGCCCTGTGTCGGCGTGCACCATATGGAAGGCCACCTGCTGGCGCCCATGCTGGAAGAGAACCGCCCCGAATTTCCCTTTGTCGCCCTGCTGGTGTCCGGCGGCCATACGCAACTGGTGGAGGTGCAGGGCGTGGGTCGCTATCGTCTTCTGGGCGAATCCCTGGACGACGCCGCCGGCGAAGCCTTCGACAAAACCGCCAAGATGCTGGGTCTGGGTTACCCGGGCGGGCCGGCCGTGGCTGTCGCCGCGGAAAATGGCGATCGCACCCGCTTTACCTTCCCGCGGCCGATGACCGATCGACCGGGGCTGGATTTCAGTTTCAGTGGCCTCAAGACCTTTACCCTGAATACCGTAAACCAGGCGCGCAATGCTGAGGGGCAGCTCGACGAGCAAACCCGCAACGACATCGCTGCCTGTTTCGAAGAAGCGGTGGCCGATACCCTGGTGATTAAATGTCGCCGAGCACTCGAGGAGACTGGCATGACGCGTCTCGTCATGGCCGGCGGTGTTGCAGCTAATAAAAGGTTGCGGCACAAACTCGGCGAGCTGTGCGCCAAGCGTGGCTGGCGAGTGTTTTATCCCGCGCCGCGTTTCTGCACCGATAATGGCGCCATGATTGCCTATGTCGGCGCCCAGCGCCTGAGCCAAGCCAAACCCGAGCTCAGTGTGGAAGTAACACCCCGCCTGGCGGTCGACGAACTGGAGCCTGTCTGATGAATGGAAAACTCGAAATCCGCCGCTTGGCACTGACCTGTTCCATCGGCGTCTACGATTGGGAGAAGGATTTGGTGCAGGATGTGTTTGTCGACATTGACCTGCCCATGGATGTGGAGAAGGCCGCCGCCGCAGATCAATTAGCCGATACCATCGACTACAGCGAACTGGTGGTGTGCATGGAGAAAGTCGCCCAGTCGCAACACTTTCATCTGCTGGAGACCATGGCCCTGATGCTGGCAGATGCGCTGTTGACCCAGTTTGGCCTGCCCGAAGTGCGAGTCTGTGTGGATAAACCTACAGCCATCCCTTCGGCTGAATCGACGCGGATTTGTATCAGCCGGAAAGCCTGATTTAAGAGTTTTCGCCTGGATTGTTCGCTGCTGTCGCCACACGCTTCGCGATGACAGCCTCAGCTTTGCAAAGCCAGCCGGATCGTCTCCCGATCCCGCACTGAAGCCCCGCTCATATTCAGCACCAGGTCTTCCAGTTCCAGCCAGGCATCGCCTCGGCGCGCGCCTTTCACCATCTGATCGATCACGCGGCACTGGCGCAGGGCCAGGCGCAGTTTGTTGATGCTGAGGTGACTTAAGGCCGAGCGCATCAGGTCCTGGCGCGATTCCCAGATACGTGCCTGTTTGCAGGCCGTCTGGAAGGACTGGCCGGCCTTGGTTGCCTCGGCCACGTTGAGTAAGACGCGCGCCTCTCGCGCCAGAGCCCAGAGCAGCGTCAGCGGCTCCGTGCCCTCTTCGCGCAGGCCGAGCAGGGTGCGGTAGGCATCGTCGGCTTCGCGGCTCAGACAGCGGTCGACCAGAGTGAAGACGTCAAAGCGCGCACTGTCAGCCACCACGCTGGACATGATCTGCGCATTGATGGAGCCGTCGGTCAGCAACTTGAGTTTTTCGATCTCCTGGCGCGCTGCCAGCAGGTTGCCTTCGACCCGATCGGCCAGTACATCGATGGCCTGGCGATCGGCCTGAATGCCGGCCAGCTGCATCTGTTCGCGAATCCACTGCGGCATCTGCTTGGGCTTGATCGGCCACACCTGAATATGGCCGCCAATGTCTTCGATGGCCTTGACCCATTTGGCTTGGCGTTGCGAGCTTTCCATTTTGCCGGCGACCACCAGCAGCAGGGTGTCTTCAGCGGGTTGCTTGCAGTAATCGACCAGAGCGGCGCTGCCGTCGGTTCCAGTTTTGCCGTTGGTCAGACGCAATTCGAGAATACGGCGCGAGGCGAACAGAGAGAGCGACTGGGTTTCGTTGCGGAACTGGTCCCAATCGAGGCGTTCGCCCTGAATGACCTGACGTTCCTCAAAGTCGGCGGCGCGGGCGGCGGTCCGAATCTGGTCGCAGCACTCGATCACCAGCAGGGGTTCGTCGCCGCTGACCAGATAGACCGGCAGCAGGTTTTTCTGCAGTTCGCGGGCGAGTTGTTCCGGTTTAATTTTCACGAGCTACCGAGGCGTACAGAGGCAGCAGACGCACCAGCTGGCCAGCAAGCTCCTCGGCCAATTCGGTGGTGAGCTGGTCGCGTTGGCGTTCGGCACTGGCTGGTTCAACCGGGTTCTGCTCGTAGCTGCGCACGGCGAAGAGTGTGTCGGTCAGAAGCTCTTCGCCGCGATCATTGAGCAGGCGGAATTCAAGCTGCATTTCCAAACGCACCTGGTGCGCGCGCAGATCGCCACCGAGCGTCTGCACCCGGCTCTGCACCTGTGGGGCGCCAAGTTCCAAGCTCAGGCTGCCGGGTTGCGGACTCGCTAACCGGGCCACTGACCAGTCGGCCAATTGCCGCTGTAAGGCCTGTACCAGCACGGCATCGCCGCGAGATTGGATGTATACACCGGGCAATTGCTCTAACGCGAGATAATCGCCGCTCTGGCCGCGCAGTTGCCAGCCGCAGGCCACCAGGCCCGGCAGCAGGCAGAGCAGTGCCAGCCAACGCATCATGCCACCACCAGATTAACCAGTTTGCCGGCCACGATAATGACCTTGCGAATCTGCTTGCCCTCGACAAACTTCTGCACGTTGTCGTCGCCCAGCGCAGCCCTTTCGATACTGGCCTGGGCGGCGGCAGCCGCGACGGTGACCCGTCCGCGCACCTTGCCGTTGACCTGCACCACATAGGCAATGCTGCTCTGCACCAG
>JAYQPQ010000031.1:0-20079 GCA_038145405.1 Porticoccaceae bacterium
CCGCCCTGCTCGCCTGGCAATTCCTTGACGAAGCGCCGACCCTGTACCATCTTGTCGGCGGCTTGCTGATTCTCGCTGGCGTCTACCTGGCCTCCGGCCTGAGCGGCAGCAAGCCCAAAGTTCCGGGCTAAACGGAGATTCCATGTCCCCCTTGTTCGAATCCGTGCTGGCTACCTATGCCCTGGTTTTTTTTGCCGAGTTCGGCGATAAAAGCCAGATCATCTGCCTGATTCTGGCGACGCGCCATCGACCCTGGCCGGTCTTTTTCGGAGCCATTAGCGGATTCCTGCTGCTCACCGGTCTGGCTGCGTTGCTGGGGGCCGCGTTAGACAACTGGTTACCGGAGGCGCCCCTGCAGTTCGGCGTGGCACTGCTGTTTGCCTTCTTCGGTCTGCAGATGTGGCGCCACGGCGAGGATGCCGCCTCGGATGAGGCCGACGAAGGTTCAAGTCACGGGGTGTTTCTGACCGCCTTTCTGCTGATTGCCCTCTCTGAAATGGGTGATAAAACGCAAATTCTGGTCGTGGGGCTCAGCTCGTTGCAGCCGGCGCTACCGGTTTTTGCCGGCGCGCTGCTGGCGCTTGCTTCCACTTCCGCACTGGGTATCTGGGCGGGCGCTCGGCTGCTGCGGCCGGAGTGGACCCATTACCTGCATCGCACCGGCGCCGTTCTGTTTCTGATTTTTGCGTTGCTCGCCGGTTGGCGCGGCTACCTCGCACTCAACTAAAGCCGCCGTAAAGCAGTGCCAAAGGCTAGCGGCTATCCCTATGATGGGAGGCTGATCAGCGCATTAACTTGTCGCGGAGGGCGGCAATCATGAACGACGCCAGAGAGAGCGAGGAACAGAGCCCCCTTTCCGCCACGCGCGTGCGTCGCTGGACGGTCATTGTGCTGCAGGTGATCCTGGCCATTGAGCTGGTAGCCACTCTCTATAACCAGCAGTGGTTCAACGCCTTTCTCGTTCTCACCATCATGTTTATCACCCTGGGCCCGCTGGTTTTTGCCAGTCATATGCCGGTGCAGATTCCGCCTGAATTTCACCTCATGACCATTATTTTTGTCTTCGCCTCGCTCTTCCTGGGTGAGATACGCAGCTACTACCTGCGCATCTGGTGGTGGGATATTGCCTTGCACGCCAGCTCCGGTCTGCTGCTGGGGATCTTCGGATTTCTGCTGGTCTATGTGCTCAACGAAAACAAACGGGTGGACCTCTATTTGCGTCCGCGCTTTGTCGCCCTGTTCGCCTTTCTCTTTGCCGTGGCGATGGGCGGCATTTGGGAAATTTTCGAATTCAGCATGGATCGCCTGCTCGGCACCCAGATGCAAAAGCCCATGCTGGGCGACACGTCCGGCCTCACCGATACCATGTGGGACCTGATTCTCGACACCCTGGGGGGCCTGGCCATTGCCACCCTGGGCTGGTGGTATATGCGGCGCCCCGAGCACTCCTTTATCGATATCTGGATTCAGCGCTTTATCGAACGCAACCCCCAGCTGTTTCGACGGTCAAACGCGGAGTGACCCGTGGGATACGCTAGAGGACCAGCATGCTAAAGCAACTGCGCAGGCTTACCCTGGGATTAGCCCTGGGACTCGGCCTGGGTCTAGGCTCCCTGCCCGTCGCTGCTGCGGTAGTACTGCAATACCATCATGTCGACGATCAGACGCCCGCCCTGACCAGTGTCACGCCGGCGCTGTTTGCCGAGCACATGGCGTATCTGGACCAGGCGGGCTTTGCCGTATGGCCACTGGACCAATTGATGGTGGCGATTCGCCAGGGCGACGCACTGCCGGATAAGGTAGTCGCCATCAGCTTTGACGACGGCTACCGCTCGATACTGCACCACGCCCTGCCGGTGCTGGAGCAATATCACTTTCCCTTTACGGTGTTCGTAAATCCCGGCCTAGTCGGCAGCAACAGCGACTACCTCAACTGGGACGAGCTGCGCCACCTACAGACGCGGGGCGGTCTGATCGCCAACCATACGCTGGATCATCCCCACCTGATTCGCCGTCTGGATGCCGAATCGGAGGCGGCCTGGTCCGCGCGTGTGTCGCAGCAGATTGCCGGGACGGAGGAACGCCTGATTCAGGAACTGGGAGAAACACGGGGGCTGCTGGCCTATCCCTATGGCGAATATGATCGCGCCGTGCAGGCCATCGTGGAACGACTTGGATTGCTGGCCTTTGCCCAGCATTCGGGCGCCATCGGTGCGGATGTCGACCCCTACGCGATACCGCGCTTTCCCTTTGGCGGTAGCTACGGCGATATGCCCGACTTCATCACCAAGGTGAACACCTTGCCGCTGCCCAACCAGGGCATTCGCCTGTTCAGCTCGGCTGGATCAGGCACTGAATTACAAAATCCGCTGCTGCCTCAGGGAGTCGATCGGCCGCTGTTGGAAATCAGCCTGCCGGACGCCAGGCTGGCTAGTGCCCTCACCTGCTTTGCCAGCGGCCAGGGCGCGATTGCGGTGGTGACTGAGGGCGCGACAGCGCGCACGCAGCCGAGTCAGGCACTGCCGACCGGGCGTTCGCGCATCAATTGCACGGCGCCCTCCGGCCAGCCCGGACGCTTTTACTGGTATTCGCATTTGCTGATCCGCCAACTGCCGGATGGCAGCTGGTATCAAGAGTATTGAGCTCTACTCGAGGTCGTTGACCTCGATGACCTGCTGCAGTTCCTCGACGTACTCCTCGCCGCGCTGGGAGTAGCGATCCAAACCTTCCACCATGGACAGGCCAGACAATGGCACGCCGGCGTCGCGGAAGGCCGCGCGGATCTCCCGCACTTCGCGATAGGCCGAATGCGAATTGATATTGAGGAAGTAGGCCAGAATGGAATCTTCCACTGAGCTGAAGGCCTTGACCTCGTGCGCGGCGCCACTGGCGCGACGCGAAGGAATCAGACCGCAGCCCGGGCTGTAACACCACTGACCAAAGAAGTTGTTGCCCTCGACGGCGAAGCGCGATGTACCCCAGGCCGACTCCATGGCCGCCTGCGCGAGCACCATGGAACTCGGAATCTGATCCAGGTGCAGCAACAGGGCCTCAATGGTGGCACGCGGTTGGTTGCGGTCGTAATCCAGCTCATAGCGCTCCGCCCACACCGCCAGCTGGCGACGCTCGGAATAGCTGGGGCGCTGTCCGGCGTCGACCTTGGCCTCGATGCGCAGCAACCGCTCGCGTTCGACTGCCCGCTGTGCATTGATCTGATCGATGACCGGCTGCAAATAGTCGAAAAAAGCCTGCTTGCGCGCCTGCACATCCTCGATAGCCGAGAAATCCGGAGGCAGCTCAGCAGGCTGGTGCTCGATGCGCGATGACAGCACCAAGCCCCCTACCAGCGCCAGAATCAACGCCAGAGTAGGCAGCCAGCGCGGTTGACGCGAAGGAAGCGAATTGGACATGGCGCAATTATAACGCTCCGACCCCCAGTGGCTGACAGCACAATCGCCTCGGGCCGGGTTTGCCTTTTCCGGGACAGGTGCCTAAAATCCGCCGCGCACTCTGTGCACTTCCTGGGGGCGGCTCAATTTTCCCGCGAAAGCCTGAGCCTGAGATTCCGAAAGGTATTCGGTCGACCCTTTGAACCTGATCCGGTTAGCACCGGCGTAGGAATGGGAACCATCCGATATCCTGCCACCTGGCACTGCAACCGGATCCCTTGTTAACGCTTTTCGTAGCAGGAGATCCGCATGAAGACACTTCGCACTTTTCTGTCGCTGACACTGGCATTGTCAAGCGCCGTCAGCGCGCAAAGTGCGCTGGAAGAAATGGTCATTACCGCCGACTTTCGCGAAACGGCCTTTCTCGACACCACCACCAGTCTGAGCATCGTCGACGGCGACACCATTGTCAGCCGCGGCGCCACCCAACTTGAGGAAATCCTCAATCTGGCGCCCAACCTCAACTATGCGGCTGGCGCCTCGCGCGGGCGCTACCTGCAGATTCGCGGCATAGGCGAACGCAGCCAGTTTGTCGACCCGATCAGCCCTGCCGTTGGGCTCGTCATCGACGGCGTGGATTTCAGCACCATGGGCAATGCCGCCCTGCTCTTCGATACTGACCGCGTCGAGGTGCTACGCGGACCACAGGGCACGCGCTATGGCTCCAGCGGACTGGCCGGCCTGGTCAATATACGCTCGGCGGCAGCGACCGCTGAACCCACTGTCAGCCTCAATCTGGGCGCAGGCAATTACGGCCGAACGGATCTGGGCGCTGTTATCGGCGGCGCTCTCGCCGACAACCTGAACGGACGCCTGGCGATTAACCGCAACGAGTCTGATGGTTTTATCGACAACACCTATCTGAACCGCAACACCGGCGACCGCGACGAGTTGGCCCTGCGCGGCAAGCTGGCATGGCAGCCGGCTGCGGCTGCCGATGTGCAGCTCACCTACCTCTTTGTCGATGTCGACAACGGCTACGATGCCTTCTCGCTCGACAACAATCGCCGAACTTTGTCGGATCAGCCCGGGATGGATCGGCAACGCTCCAACGCCGTGGCGCTGAGTTCGACCCTAAGCGGCGCCGCCCAATTCGATGTCGAGCTGACCACCAGCTACCAGGCCACAGCGGCCGAGTATGGCTACGATGAAGACTGGACCAACACCGCCATCTGTGAAGGCCTGGCTTGCGACAGCGACGACTGGGGCTTTGACTGGTGGTATTCCAGTACGGACAACTATCGTCGCCAGCTCAACTCGGCGGAGTTCAATGTCCGACTGCTGTCCAAGGCTTCCGCCATCGACACTAGCTGGGTCGCCGGGGCCTTCTACAAACTGAACAACGAAAACCTGCGCCGCACCTACTTTGAGTGGGCGCTGGCTACCGACGGCCTGCTGCTGAGCACCTATAAGACCCGTGAGCTCGCGCTCTACGGCGAATACAGTATGCAGCTTGCCGCGCCCTTGACCCTGACGCTGGGCGGCCGCTGGCAGAATCTCGACGCCGATTACCGGGACAGCCACGCCATCAGCGCCTCGCCTGACGAAAGCCAGTGGGGCGCCGAAGTCAGCCTGAAGTACGATCTGTCCGACAACGCCAGTACCTACGCCCTGGTATCGCGCGGCTTCAAGCCCGGTGGCGTCAACGGCAGTGCACTCTACAGCGCACAGATCAACGGCTTCTCCGCCTCGGTGATCAACTTCCTGAACGAGCGTCTGACCTACGAAACGGAAACCGCCCTCAATCTCGAAATCGGTCTCAAGGCAGCCGGCAATAACTGGCGGGCTGGTCTGGCGGCGTTCCGGATGCACCGCGACCAGGTTCAGCTCAAGGGCTGGTACAACGAGGGACCCGACTTCGTCGGCTACACCGACAACGGCGCCTCCGGTATCAATACTGGCCTGGAGGCCGAGGGCAGCATGTGGCTAGGCGACCGGGTGGAAGTGTTCGGCAGCCTGGGCCTGCTCAGCACCGAGATCGAGGATTTCTTTATTTTTGACGGCACTGGCCTGATCGATCAAAGCGGCAGGAACCAAGCCCACGCGCCCTCCTATCAGTTCAACCTGGGAACCGAGCTGAGCCTTGACGACCACTGGCGCGCACGCCTGGAGGCTGAGGGCAAGGACAGCTTTTATTTCTCCGACAGCCACGACCAGAGGTCGAGTGCCTTTGTGTTGGTCCATGCCCGACTGGCCTATCAGCGAGAAAATTTGGAGCTGAGCCTGTGGGGCCGCAACCTGACCGACACCGATTACGAGGTGCGCGGCTTTTACTTCGCCAATGATCCGCGCGACTTCTACGCGGATGACGAGGCCTATACTCAACTCGGCGATCCGCGGACCTTTGGCCTGGGCCTGCGCTACGCTTTCTAGCCGTCGAACTTAACCAACCAAGGCATTGCCCCGAGGGCACTGCCGGGAGCAAAGCCATGAAAATATCTGCTGAACTTTCTCTTTACCCGCTGCAGTCCGCCCCAATTCCGCTGATTGAACAGTACATCAAGCTGCTCAACCAGCAGCCGCAGATCGAGGTGCGCACCAATTCCATGAGCACCCAGATTTTTGGGGAATACGATGCCGTCATGCAGGCCATCAGCGTTACTACCAGGACTGCCTTTGACAGCGACGGCTCGGTGTCCCTTGTCTGCAAATTTCTCAACGTCGACCGCTCCGGCGCATTTTAGAAGGTCGCTATGGATTTGCTCGGCTCTGCGCTGTTCTGGGAAGCCACGGCTGTTGCCCTCGGGCTGGCCTATGTTCTGTTCGCCGCCCGCGAGAGCATCTGGTGCTGGCCTTGCGCTTTGGTCGGCACCAGCATCTATATTTTTCTGTTCTGGGACGTCAGCCTGCTGATGGAGTCCGCGCTCAACGTCTATTACCTGATTATGGCCATCTATGGCTGGTGGCACTGGACCCGCGATAAGCCGGAAAACCTGGCCCGCTTACCGATTCAACGCTGGTCGCTCAAGCAACACGCCATAACCCTCGCCCTGATCGCTGTCCTGACACTCATTTCAGGCGCCCTGCTGGAGGGACGAACGACTGCCGTGCTGCCCTATCTGGACTCCTTTACCACCTGGGCCTCGGTGATCACTACCTGGATGGTGGCGCGCAAGGTGCTGGAAAACTGGCTCTACTGGATTGTCATCGACGCCGCCTCCATCCTTCTCTACCTGGATCGCGCGCTCTACCTCACCACGGCTCTGTTCGCCTTTTACGTCGTTCTCGCCATCTATGGCTGGTTTACCTGGCGCCGCCACTATGTCACCCAATCTGCCTGATCCTGAGTCTCTGCAGTACTTGCTGGATCAGTGGCAGGCATGGACGCCGTCGCCGCCAAGCCGGCCCAGGGTGACAGCGAGACTGTCCAACGGCTTGGCCAGCCAATGCTGGCAACTTCAGGTCGGCGAGGACGTCCTGGCAGCGCGCTTGAGCGCACCCGGTTTGCGAGAACTAAACTGCGGCTGGCAGGACGAATGGCTCGCCTCGGTCGCTGCGGCACAGGCCGGTGTCGCGCCCGCAATTCGCTTTGCCGACCCGGAGCATCTGGGCATGGTGCTCAATTGGGGGGGCGATCCCGCTCAACCTGAGCAACTGCGCCAAGCGCGCTGGTTAACGGCTGTCGGCCGGCTATTGCAGCAATTGCACCGACACCCGCTGCCCCTGCACCAGCACGGTTATGGCAATACCGTCGAGCGCTATCGCCACCTGGCTGGACTGGACGCCGGCGCGGTCGAAGAGCTGAGCCGATATGCCCAGCACCTGGATGACAGCTACCCCGCCGTCTTCTGCCACCACGATCTGTCGGTCGGCAACCTGCTCATCAAGCAAGACGCACTGTTGCTGGTGGATTGGGAATATGCACGACGCGGAGCGGCACTCTTCGATCTCGCCAGCCTGACGCACCATCTGGAACTGTCCGCGGAGCAAACGGCGTTGTTGCTGACCAGCTATCAGGCACCGGCACAATTTTCTGCCGATCTTGCTGACGCCCGGACCTTTGTCGTGCAATTCGGCGACCTCTGGACGGCAGCCTGGAAAGGGCTGCAAGACAAAGACGCTGAGGCTAGAATGCCGGAATGAATCAGCGCCGATGTTTCAACCTACTCGACCGCCTTTGTCTCGGCGCAGAAAACGCGCTACTGACGCTGGCGCCAAACCAACGCCAGCCGAACAGGGATAATCCCGGTAACCGGGTGCCGGAGGGTGAGCTAGATGCCGCCGAGCGCCAGCTGGCGGCGCGATTGATGCGCGTGAATCACACCGGCGAGGTCTGTGCTCAGGGCCTGTATCAGGGCCAGGCCCTAACGGCTCGGTTACCCGAGGTTCGAGGGGAAATGGAGCGCGCCTGTGAAGAGGAGGTCGATCATCTGCTGTGGTGCGCCGAACGCCTACAACAGCTGGGCAGCCAAACCAGCTACCTCAACCCGATCTTCTATTCCCTGTCCTTTGCCCTGGGCGCGGGTGCCGGTGCCATCAGCGACCGTCTGTCACTCGGCTTTGTCGCCGCTACCGAAGATCAGGTGGTGCACCATCTGGAGCGTCATCTGGGTAAATTGCCGGAACAGGACGCCCGCAGTCGCGCCATTGTGGATCAGATGCGCACCGACGAAAACGAGCATCGCGCCGCTGCTATGGCCGCCGGTGGCATGGACTTTCCGCCCCCGGTCAAGCGGCTGATGACCGGCGTATCCCGGGTGATGACCGCGACCGTAGCCCTGATCTAGCTGTCTAGCCCTCGCGAATCTCGAAGGTGTGACTGATCTGGGCGCCGGCTTTGCCCATCATGATGGAGGCGGAACAGTACTTGTCAGCCGACAGTTCGACAGCGCGCTTGACCATGGCGTGACGCAGGTTCTTGCCGGTCACCACAAAGTGCAGATGGATGCGGGTAAATACGGCTGGTACGGCATCCGCACGCTCGGCTTCCAGCTCACAATGGCAGGCGGTGACGTCCTGCCGCGACTTTTTCAGAATGTCGACGACATCGAAGGACGAACAGCCGCCGACGCCCATCAACACCAGCTCCATGGGCCGCGCGCCGCGGTTCTGTCCGCCGTGATCCGGAGGGCCGTCGAGGGTAATTTCATGGCCGCTGCCGCTGGTTGCCTTGAAGGCCACCTCGCCCAGCCAGTCAATTCGTGCTTTCACTTGTTTACCTCAAATTTGGCGCTAGCGAGACTAGCATAAAAGCATCGCTTTTTTCCCGTATTTCAATTCCTTAACCAATTCAGTCAGAAATGATCTAAACTTTTGAAATTGTTATCATAGGCACCTAGTCTGCCGAGCATGCAAGGCAAAAAGATCCTATCGAGAACTGTTCTGCCGCCTAACTTGGTACGCCAGAACCTTGCCGGGTTCGGGGTAGCCAACCTGTAAGGATTTCTAGAGCACTGCAATCGCCGTCGCTATCCCGCCAAGTCCACCATCATATTTGCCGGTGAGCAGGGTGAACTGCTCTATTACATCCTCAAGGGTACAGTCACCGTCATAATCAAAGAGGATGAGGGGCGGGAAATGATCATCGCCTATATCAACGAGGGTGAGTTCCTCGGCGAGCTCGGTATTTTCAATGAGGGCGATCGCGAACGCAGCGCCTGGATTCGCACCAAGAGCGAGTGCGAAGTCGCCGAAATCGGCTATGCCCGCTTTCTGGAGCTCTGGCGCGTCTATCCAGATGTTCTCTTTGCCATCGGCTCACAAATTGCCAATCGCCTAAAGCAGACCACGCGCAAGGTGCGCGATCTGGCCTTTATGGATGTCACCGGTCGGGTGGCCGGCTGTCTGCTCGAACTGTGTAAACTACCCGATGCCAAGGAGCATGCGGATGGCATGCAGATCAAGATTTCCCGCATCGTCGGCTGCTCGCGGGAGATGGCGGGTCGTATTCTCAAGGATATGCAGGATATGGGACTGATCAAAGCCCACGGCATGACGGTCGTTGTATACGGCGCCTAGCGCGGCGGTGCGGTATAAGTCATCCGGGCGCTTTGCGCGCTCTGTTGCCTCTAAAAAAACAATTCTTGCAGCGCTGCACCGGGCGATGCGGCGCGCATGAAAGCCTCGCCCACCAAAAATGCATTCACACCGGCTGCGCGCATGCGCTGCACATCGGCCCTCGTGTGTATGCCACTTTCCGTTACCAGCAGACGGTCCGTCGGGATGCGCTCCAGCAGGTCTAGCGTCGTTTCCAGTCGGGTGGTGAAACTGTGCAGATCGCGATTATTAATTCCAATCAGCGGACATTCAGTGGTCAGGGCGACTTCCAATTCAGCGGCGTTGTGCACCTCGATCAAGACATCCAGTCCAAGGCTGATAGCTAAGGCGTAAAAGTCTTTTACCTTAGCCGGACTCAAGCCGGCCACGATCAGCAGGATGCAGTCCGCTCCCAGATAGCGCGACTCGTGAATCTGCCAGGCATCGACGACAAAATCCTTGCGCAACACCGGCAATTTGCAAGCCGCACGCGCAGCCTGCAAATAGGCATCGGCACCCTGAAAATACTGCTCATCGGTCAAAACCGAAAGGCAGGTTGCCCCTCCGGCCTGATAATCCCTGGCGATGGCTGGCGGATCAAAATCGGAGCGAATAATGCCCTTGCTGGGGGAAGCCTTCTTGATCTCGGCGATCACCGCTGGCAGGCCCGCTGCCGCCTGCTGCTGCAGTGCCCGGGCAAAGCCACGCACTGGACTGGGCCCATCCTGCATGGCAGCGATCGGACACCGAGCCGACCGTTCGGCGACCTCCTGGTGCTTGCGTTCGACAATACGATCGAGAATGCTGCCTTGCGCCACTAGACCATCCCCAGGGCGCGGGTGAATTCGACCAACTCATGCAACTTGTTGCGCGCCAGGCCGCTGCCGATGGCATCCTCCGCCATCAGCACACCCTCCTTGAGCGTAGCCGCCAGACCACTGACGTAGATGGCTGCGCCGGCATTGAGGGCGATAATATCGGCCGCCTTGCGCGCGCGTGGCTCGCCAGATTTACCCAGCGCGCTGCGAATCAGCTCCAAAGACTCCGTCGCATTGGTTACGGCCAGCCCCACCAGCGATTGCGATTCGATACCGAAGTCCTCGGGCTGGACGCGATAAACGGATACCTTGCCGTCCTTGAGCTCCGCTACCGTGGTGGTGGTAGCCATGCTGATCTCATCCAATCCGTCGTCGGCATGGACCACCAGCACGTGTTCGCTGCCAAGGCGCATCAGCACTTCCGCCAAGGGCTTGCACAGGGCCTGATTAAACACGCCCAGCACTTGGCGTTTGGCCCCGGCCGGGTTGGTCAGCGGTCCAAGGATATTAAAGATGGTGCGCTGACCAATTTCTCGTCGCGGCTTGATGGCGTACTTCATGGCGGCGTGATGCCCGGGAGCAAACATGAATCCCAAATGAATCTCCCTGATGCAGCGGGCGACCTGGTCCGGTGTCAGATCCAGACGCACGCCGGCCGCCTCCAGCACGTCGGCACTGCCAGTTGAGCTGGAGACCGAGCGATTGCCGTGTTTGGCTACCCGGACTCCCGCAGCGGCAGCAACCAGACTGGCCGCCGTGGACACGTTGAACAGATTGGCGCCATCGCCGCCCGTGCCGCACAGATCGACCAGACGCTCGTCACCGAGATCCACCTTGGCCACCAGGTCGCGCATAACCAATGCAGCGCCGGTGATCTCGTCAATGCTTTCGCTTTTCATGCGCAACGAGGCCAACAGGGCACCGATTTGGGCATCCGTGGCTGCACCCGTCATGACCTGGCGCATGACTTCAACCATCTCTTGCTGGGTCAGGTCCTGCCGCTCAAAGAGCCGCCCCAGTGCTTCTTTAATATCCATGTATCTGCCCTCTAGGACTGCAGAAAATTACGCAGCATGGCGTGACCGTGCTCGGAGAGAATGGACTCCGGATGGAATTGCACGCCCTCGATGGGATAGTCGCGGTGGCGCACCCCCATGATCTCGTCGATCCCGCCCTCGGCGGTGGCAGTCCATGCTGTTATCTCCAGACAATCCGGCAGGCTGTCCTTGTCGATGACCAGCGAGTGGTAGCGGGTCGCCGAAAAGGGCGATGCCAGTCCGTTGAATACGCCCTGCCCGCGGTGATGCATGGCCGAAATTTTGCCGTGCATGACCTGCCGTGCGCGCACGATGCGGCCGCCAAATGCCTGGCCGATGCTCTGGTGTCCCAGGCACACACCCAGGAGCGGCACTGAACCCGCCAGCGCCTTGATCAGCTCGACGCTGATACCGGCCTCGTTGGGCGTACAGGGTCCGGGGGATATGACCACCTTCTCCGGCTTTAAGGCCAGGGCCTGAGCCAGGCTCAGTTCGTCATTGCGCACCACTTTGACGTCGGCGCCCAGCTCGGCCAGGTAATGTACCAGGTTGTAGGTGAAGGAGTCGTAGTTGTCGATCATCAAAATCATGACGACTTACCTCCCGCACGGATCATGTCAGCCGAACGCAACAGGGCGCGGGCTTTGTTCATAGTTTCCTCCCACTCCTTGGCCGGTACCGAGTCGGCGACGATGCCAGCACCTGCCTGCACATGCATCTGGCCATCCTTGATGACCGCCGTGCGAATGGCTATAGCCATATCCATCTGTCCATCCCATCCGATGTAGCCTACTGCCCCGGCGTAGGCACCGCGCTTGACTGGCTCCAGCTCATCGATGATTTCCATTGCGCGAATTTTGGGAGCGCCACTCAGGGTGCCGGCGGGGTGAGCTGCCTTCAGCACATCGATAGCATCCAGCTCGGGGCGCACCTGACCGACCACGTTGGAGGTGATGTGCATAACGTGCGAGAAGCGTTCCACGATCATCTGCTCGGTGACCCTGACTGTCCCGGTTTGCGCCACGCGACCGCAGTCGTTGCGCCCCAGATCGATGAGCATGAGATGCTCGGCGATCTCCTTGGGATCGGCCATCATCTCCGCCTCCAGCGCCAGATCCTCGGCTTCCGTCTTGCCGCGCGGACGCGTACCGGCGATGGGGCGAATGGTCACCTCGCCCTGCTGCTGCCGTACCAGGATTTCCGGGGAGGCCCCTACCAGTTGGAAATCGCCCAGATCGAGATAAAACATATAGGGTGAGGGATTCACTGAGCGCAGCGCCCGATACAGGCTGATAGGCTCCGACTCAAACGCCATGCTCAGGCGCTGCGACAGCACCACTTGCATGATGTCTCCCGCCAGGCAGTATTCGCGAATACGCTCGACGCCGGCTTCGAAGCCGGCTTTGCCCATGCTGGACTGCATGCTCAGATCATCCAGCGAGGCAGTCAACGACAGGCTCAGATGCGGCAGCTTCGGTACCTCGTCCTGCAGACGTTGCTCCAACTGGTCTAACCGCTCACAGGCTCGTGCGTAGGCCTGCGGTTCGCCCGGATCGGCGTGCACCAGCAGCGTCAGCTTGCCGGTGAAGTTGTCAAAGATCACCAGCTCTTCGGCCAGCATCAGGTAAATGTCCGGCAGGCCCAGCTCGTCCTTCGGCTGACTGTGCAGCAGACGCGGTTCGACATAGCGCACCATGTCATAACCGACATAGCCCACTAGGCCGCCGCTGAAGGCCGGCAATCCGGCGACGGACGGCACGCGAAAGCGCGCCTTGTAAGCGCGCACAAACTCCAGCGGATCATCCAGCTGTTGGGATTCCAGTACGGCCTGATCGCGCAAAACCTCTACGCGATTGCCAAAGACGCGCAGACATTCCCGCGCTGGCAGCCCAATAATGGAATAGCGCCCCCACTTTTCCACGGCCTCCACCGACTCCAGCAAAAAGCTGTTCGGCAGGCGCGCCAAAGTGGCAAAGACACTCAGTGGGGTTTCGAGATCAGCAAGGACATCCCGGTAAACCGGGATACGGTTGTAATTGTCCTGGGAGAAAAGGGCGAATTGCTCAGGTGACATCTCTTCTGCTCGGGTTAGAGTCGGAACGCATTGGGTTGTGGAGCGCCTTCGGCAGGCGAAGCAAAGCGGGTTAACTGCGCCAGCGGCGCCAACCGGAATCAATCACCCAAATGACAGAAGGACATGAAATCATGGCCGGATTTTACTCAATGCGCCCGGGATTGCCTAGGGCTGAAGTAAGCGGCAGGCGGCGGCATAGGGCCAGCGGACGAGGTTGTGTTGCGGGGGCATTTTCACCGGAAAAATACTGGCGTGGACGACGCTCTTCTGGTAAGTTCCCCGGCTTGATTTTCAGGGCCTCCACGGCCTATCCATTGCAAACAAACGGACCAACACGAGTTTGACTTATGGCGACCAAAAAAGCTCCGGCCAAAGCCAACAAAGCGGCTAAATCTTCCATGGCCAAAGTCAGCGCTGCCAAGAAGACCGCCGCCAAGCCTGCCAAAAAAGTTGCGGCTGCCAAGCCCCTGGCCAAGAAAGCGGCATCCGCCAAAGCGGCTCCAGCCAGCAAATCGAGAGCGTCCAAGCCGGCAGCCAAGGCTAAGCCTGCGCTGAAAGCCATGTCAGCAGCCAAAGCGAAACCGGTCGCCAAAGCCAAACCGGCTGCGAAAGCTAAAGCTGCGCCTGCCAAGACCGCTGTCAAGCCGAAAGCAGACGCTCTAGCCAGGTTGGCCAAGGGCGCGAAGAGGCCTGCAAAAGCAGCGCCGACGAAAAAGCCCGCAGCTGCCAAAGCCACTGGCAAAAAGCCCGCTCCGATCCGCGGCAAAGCCAAGCCAGCGGCTAAAGCTAAAGCTGCGCCTGCCAAGACCGCTGTCAAGCCGAAAGCAGACGCGCAAGTCAGGTTGGCCAAGGGCGCGAAGAAGCCTGCAAAAGCAGCGCCGACGAAAAAGCCCGCAGCTGCCAAAGCCACTGGCAAAAAGCCCGCCCCGATCCGCGGTAAAGTCAAGCCAGCGGCTAAAGCCGCCAAGCCTGCCGCTAAACCGGTCAAGCCCGCTAAAAAGGTAGCTGGCAAAGCCGCTGCCCCGAAAGTGGTACCCAAGAAATCAAACAAGCCGGCACCGGCTAAACCGGCGCCTAACAAAAAACCCGCACCCGTCAAGGCTGCGCCCAGCAAGAAGTCCCAACCTGTGCCCAGTAAAAAATCAACGGCCGCCAAGCCTGCTTCTGTCAGGCCGGCACCAGCCAAACCTGTATCCTCCAAGGCCGCGGCACCGAAAGCCGCTGCGCCGCGTCGAAGTCCCAAAGCCAGTAGCTCTGGACCTTCACTGTCTCTGCATGGCATTCAGCCCTATGCGCTGAAAACCAATGAGGACTACATGAATGATGCGCAGAAAGCGCATTTTCGCGAGATCCTCCTGGCCTGGAAGGGCGAACTTATGGAAGAAGTCGATCGCACCATGAACCACATGAAAGACGAAGCTGCGAACTTCCCCGATCCGGCCGATCGTGCGACCCAGGAAGAAGAATTCAGCCTGGAGCTGCGTACCCGCGACCGCGAGCGCAAGTTGATCAAGAAGATCGACAACACCCTGGAGCTCATCGAGCACGATGACTACGGCTGGTGTAACCAGTGTGGCGTGGAAATCGGCATTCGCCGGCTGGAAGCGCGGCCCACGGCCACACTTTGCATCGACTGTAAAACCCTGGATGAGATCAAGGAAAAGCAGACCACTGCCTGAGGTTGTCCGGTAGCGGCCATTGAGCCTGCCGCGCTGGCGGATGTACCGCGGACGCTTTGCCCCCTCACCCACCGGGCCTCTGCACCTGGGATCCTTGCTGGCGGCGACTGGCAGTTGGCTGGACGCACGCGCCCAGCGCGGCGAATGGCTGCTTCGTATCGAGGATATCGACCCGCCGCGGGAGACCGCAGGTGCCATCGACCAGATATTGCACAGCCTCGAGGCTCATGGACTGACCTGGGACGGGGCGACTCAATATCAGAGCCAGCGCCTCCCCCTTTACCGGGAATCTCTCGAACAATTGGCCATTTTGGGCTTCGCCTATGCCTGCCAGTGCTCGCGCTCCGATATCGCCGCCATGGGCGGTGTTTATGACGGTCGCTGCCGTCGCCAGATGCACGCTGCCGTCAAGGATGTGGCCTGGCGCTTTGCATTGCCGCATAGCCTTGACTGGACAGATGAATTGCGCGGCCCGCAGGCAATGCCTGGCCGCGACCAGCTAGGCGACCCAGTGATTTGGCGCCGGGATGGATTGGTTTCCTACCAGTTGGCAGTCGCTCTGGACGACGCCCGGGATGGCATGAGCCATGTCATTCGCGGCGTCGACCTGCTGCACTCGACGCCAGTTCAGATCGCCCTGCAACAGGTCCTGAGACTACCCTCCCCACGCTACGGTCACCTACCGCTGCTGCTCGGCCCAAGGGGTGAAAAATTGAGCAAGCAGAACCTGGCACAACCGTTGGATAATAGCCGGCCTGGCGCCGCACTGAGCCTGATTCTCCGGCTGTTGGGTCACTCTCTGCCGACCGAACTTCAAGACGCCGCGCCGACAGAGCAGCTCGACTGGGCGATCGCCCATTGGGATCGGCGGCGCATCCCCCTCTCTGACCACGACCTGGTGTGATAAATTGCAACCCCAACTCGGCCCAAACTGACCATGCTTAAACGCCTGCTACCCAAGAAGTCCTCCAAGGCCCAGAACCGCTATAGCGAGCGCGAGCACGGCATCAAGCGCCAGGACATCAGCCGCCAGGCCATCGAGGTTGTGGACGCCCTAAAGAGCCACAAGCACGAAGCCTATATAGTCGGCGGCTCGGTGCGCGACCTGCTGATGGGCTTGCACCCCAAGGATTTTGATGTTGCCACCGATGCCCGGCCAGAGCAGATCACCCGTATTCTGCCGCGCTCACGCATCATTGGTCGACGATTCAAAATCGTCCATGCGCGAGCCGGACGCGACCTGATCGAGGTGACCACCTTTCGCGGACACCACGACAAGCCGACCGGCCGGGGCGGATCCCATGCACAGCAAAGCAAGTCCGGGCTGCTGGTGCGCGACAACGTGTTTGGCAATCTGGAAGAAGACGCCTGGCGCCGCGACTTCACCTGCAACAGTCTCTATTACGATCCGATCGACGGCACCCTTATCGACTATTGCGGCGGCCTGGAGGACATCCGTGCCGGACGCCTGCAAACCATAGGCGATCCGCAGGAGCGCTTCCGCGAAGATCCGGTGCGCATGCTGCGTGCCGTGCGCTTCGAGGCCAAGTTGGGCCTGAAACTGGATCAGGACAGCCGCGAAGCCCTGCGCCACAACCGCCAGATGATTGCCGAAGTTGCGCCCGCCCGCCTGTTCGACGAAATTATCAAGATACTACTGACGCCCTATGCCGAACTGGCGCTGGAAAAGCTGCTGAACTGCGGCCTGTTTGAGCAACTCTTTCCCGCCACTGGTGAGCAACTGGCTCAGGGTGACCGCACCCGTCGCCTGCTGCTAGCAGCCATGCGCAATACCGAGGCGCGCCTGGCAGAAGACAAACCAGTAGCGTCTTTTTTCCTCTATGCCTTGCTGCTTTGGCCTGCCGTTAGGGCCCAGTTTTTGGCGCTCAAGCACAGCGGCGCAGCGCCCCAGGAGATCATGGACCAGGCCGGCAATCTGGTACTCGACCGCCAAGCGGGCCGCATCCTCATCCCGCGACGCTTTACCCAGCCCATGCAGGACATGTGGCGCCTGCAGGTGCGCCTGGAAAATCGCCAGCCCGGCAAGGCTTCACGCACCCTGAGAGAAGACAAGTTCCGCGCCGGTTACGACTTGCTCTTGTTACGCGAGGAATCCGGCGAAGCGCTGGGCGGCCTGGGGCAATGGTGGACCGATTTCCAGACGCAGGAAGGCCCCAGTGCAGAAGACGAACCCTCGGCCTCCGACCGGCCTTCCGGCCGCAAAAAACGTCGCCGTCGACGCGGCGCACCCAGTCCTGCCGGTTGATGCAACCGGTTTATATCGGCATCGGCAGTAATCTCGGCGATGCTGCAGCGAACGTACGCGCCGCCATCGAGCGGTTGCGGCGCAGCCCGGACATCCAGCTGCTGCGCTGCGCTGCGCTCTATGGCAGCAAACCCTTTGGCCCGGTTGCACAGGATGACTTCGTGAATACCGTGGTCGAAATTGCCTGCAATCTGGGGCCCCCGGAGCTGCTGCGGCGACTTAAGCAGCTGGAACAGGAGATGGGCAGAAAGCATGGCGAACGCTGGGGACCGCGCGAAATCGATCTGGATATTCTGGTATTTGCAGCAGAGCAGTGGCATAGCGCGGAACTGAACCTGCCGCACCCCGGAATTGCCGAACGCGCCTTTGTGTTGCTGCCGCTGGCCGAGCTGGCCCCCACCATGAAGCTGTCAAATGGTGCCAGCATCTGCGAACTGGCCGCGCGGGTTGCACCCGGGCTGGCCTGGCGTCTGGACGACTCATTCCAGGTGCTCGGCACGCCCGCGCCAGTTAAACTGAAGCCATGAGCGGCTCTGAGGACTGGTAGTGGAAATCACCCTGGATTCCCTGGGTATCGACCCCGAACGCACACCCCTGCCGCGCTATATCGCCGTGGAGGGTCCGATTGGCGTGGGCAAGACCACGCTGGCGCGGCGCCTAGCCACCACCCTGGGCTACCGTCTGATGCTGGAAATGGCTGAGGAAAATCCCTTTCTCGAGCGCTTTTACCAGAATCGCAAGGCCAACGCTCTGCCCACCCAGTTGTATTTCCTGTTCCAACGCACCCGGCAGCAGAAGGAATGGTCGCAGGCCGATATATTCCAGCCGGCGCGGGTGGCGGATTACCTGCTGGAAAAAGACTCTCTCTTCGCCCAGGTGACGCTGGATGTCGAAGAGCAGCGTCTTTACCAGATGGTTTACGATCAGCTCACCACCGACGTGCCCTCCCCCGATCTGGTCATCTACCTGCAGGCGCCGACCGATGTACTGCTGGAACGCATACGTCGTCGCGGTGCGCACAGCGAGCATCTGATCGGTGCGGATTACCTCGCCTTGCTGAACAACGCCTACGCCGATTTCTTTCACTATTACGACCGGGCACCGCTACTCATCGTCAACGCCGCTCAAATTAATCTGGCCGAGAACGATACCCACTACCAGGACCTGGTCCGCTATTTATTGCAAACCCGCCGAGGCGTGCAGTATTACAATCCGCACGCAGGCAAAAATTAGGATTTCACGCCCATGGCAGCCGTCACCCTCAATACCCTAAATAAGCGCAAGACCGCTGGCGAAAAATTCGCCGTGATCACGGCCTATGACAGCACCCAGGCCAGGCTGGCCGACCAGGCCGGTCTGGAATGCGTTCTGGTGGGCGACTCATTGGGCAATGTCGTGCAGGGGCAAAAGACCACTGTGCCGGTCAGCCTGGACGAGATGGCTTACCACACCCAGTGTGTCGCACGCGGTGTGCGCGATGCCTTTATTATTAGTGACTTACCCTTTATGAGCTACGCCACATCGGAGCAGGCACTGGCCAGCGCAGCCAGCCTGATGCAGGCTGGCGCCAACGCCGTCAAACTGGAGGGCGGTGCCTGGCTGGCCGACACCGTCGATGCCTTGGTCACACGAGGCATTCCCGTATGCGGCCACCTGGGCCTGACACCTCAATCGGTAAACAAACTTGGCGGCTATCGGGTGCAGGGACGCGAACAATCGGCGGCCCGGCGATTGCTGGAGGATGCCATGGAGCTGCAGGAGGCCGGCGCCGACCTGCTGGTGCTGGAAATGGTCCCCGCAGCACTTGCCGGCGAAATTACCCAAGCGGTGCGCATTCCGGTGATCGGCATTGGTGCCGGCAATCAGACCGATGCTCAGGTACTGGTTTTCTACGATCTGCTGGGCATGACCGACCGCTCGCCGAGCTTTGTGAAGAATTTTCTCCAGAGCAGCGTACAGCAAGCCTTGGCTGACTATGCGGCGCAGGTGCGCAAGGGCGAGTTCCCCCACCCGGAGCACACCCCGGCCTGAGTACCGCATTCGGCAAAAATCAAGGCGCTGCCCCTTAACTGCCGATCGTTGCCAATATTTGGATGCGGTCAGTTAAGGCGGCAGGATCCGCATTGGTGTATCAGTTGCAGCCGAATCTTGGCGTCTTAGCTCGACTGAGGGCGACATGGGATGGGGCCTGGGTATTCGCTATAACTTCTGATTTGCCCGAGACAAAAAAAGGCGCCCTGAGGCGCCTTTTTTTATGCAGGATAGAAATCACACGTTGCCGCGCATATCCTCGTCTTCTTCGACCAGGGTATCGACCTCTGCCGGCTCAGTCACGCCAGCATCTTCGAGGGCTTCGGAGGCAAGCTCGAATGCGGGCTGCTCTTCTTCAGCTGCTGCGACCGGCTGGGCTGCGGCGACCGAGGCTGCAGCGCCACCTTCTTCGCGCTTGGCTTCCTTGAGCGACAACTTGATGCGACCGCGCTGATCCATGTCGATCACCTTGACGCGAATTTCTTCGCCTTCGCTGAGGTAATCGCTGACCCTTTCCACGCGCTCCTCGGCGATCTGGCTGATGTGCAGCAGACCCTCGGTGCCGGGCAGAATTTCCACGAAGGCACCGAAGTCGACGATGCGGATTACCTTACCGTCGTAGATCAGGCCAACCTCTGGCTCCGCAACCACTTCCTCGATACGACGCAGGGCAGTTTGCAGAGCGTCATCGTCGCTGGCGTAGATCTTGATGGTACCGTCGTCTTCGAGATCGATAGTGGCACCGGGCG
>JAYQPQ010000032.1:0-19650 GCA_038145405.1 Porticoccaceae bacterium
GGCTAATCCCGAGGCTTTTGAGACAATCGACCCATGACGCTCTTTCTGACAGTGCTCGGCGCTTTCCTCTTTATCATGGTCATTATGGCGATCGGCGTGATCTTTGGACGCAAGCCGCTGGCCGGTTCCTGCGGCGGCGTGGGCCGTGCGCTGGGGGAGAGGGACTACGAGTGCCCGATCTGCGGCGATGATCCGGCCAAGTGCGAAAAGAACGCCACCGGAACCAGGTCGAGCGACACATTCTCTGGTTGGTACGAGGTGCGCTAGCGGGTAGACTGGCGACTGTCCTTAGCCGGAAGTGAATTCCGCCATCAGCGCCATGTCCAGCCTAGCCACCACGCTCTTTATCGGTCGCCGCTACGCGCTTGGCCGGCGGCGCGCCCGGTTTGGCTATCTGGTCCGTCTGTTTTCCTTTCTCGCCATGACCCTGGGAGTTGCCGCCCTGATTCTGGTGCTCTCGGTCATGAATGGCTTTCGCCAGGAAATGAGCGAACGCTTTTTGCGCATCCTGCCCCAGGCTACCCTCTATCCGGCCGAGCATGAAAGTCCCACCTGGCTGAACGACGACACGGTAATTCTGGCCTGGTCACCGGTGTCTGAAGAGATCGCCCAGCTGTCGGCCGGCCCGGCCCAGGCCATGGCCACCCTCACCGCCATTGATCCCCTGCGCGAGCCTGCCGTGATCGACCTGGAGTCGCTGCTGATCGAAGGCGATCTGGCGGCCTTCCGCGAGCAGCGCTTCGGCATCCTGCTGGGAGCCCAGATGGCACGCGACCTGCAGTTGCGCACCGGCGACAACCTGCGCGTAACGCTGCCGAGCTACCAAATACTACCTACGGGTATCTATCCCCGCGTGAAAAATTTTGTCGTAGCGGGTATCTACACGTCCGCTTCACAGCTGGATGGTGAGTTGGCCTTCATCCGTCAGGAGGATGCCCAGCCGCTGTTTCGAGGTATCGCTGCACGCACGGGTATTCGTCTGCGTCTGGCAGATCCCGCGCAGCACGGCAGCGCGCTGCTCGAGCTGGCCGATCGCGGTGAACTGCAGTGGTGGCAACAACGCCTCAACGGACTTTACGAAGCTATGCAGATGGAAAAGCTGGTGGTCAGTCTGATGTTGTTGGCGGTCATATTTGTCGCCGCCTTCTCCCTGGTGGCCAGCCTTATGATGAGTGTGGGCGAAAAACGCACCGACATTGCCGTGCTACGCACGCTCGGCGCCAGCAGCCCGACCATTCTCGGCGCCTTTCTGCTGCAGGGCTTGCTTTTTGGCGGCGTCGGCATTGCATTTGGCGCGCTGGTCGGAACCCTGCTGGCGATCTTTATGGCCGACATCTCCCGACTGATGGAGCGACTTCTGGGCGCAACTTTCTTCGACCCCGGCGTGTTCTACATCAGTTATCTGCCGAGTCAGTGGCAGCTGTCGGACCTGCTGCTGGTTACGGGAGCTGCCTTGCTCATCGCGCTGCTGGCGGCGCTGCTGCCTGCCTGGCGCGCCAGCCGGGTTGCACCGGCAGAAGCTATCCACTACAACCACTGAACCGCTATGACCCAGTCTGTTCTCGAATGTTGCAACGTAACCAAGGACTTTGTCACCGGCATTGAGCGCATCGCCGTGCTGTCCGATCTGGATCTCAGCATTGCAGCGGGGGAATCCGTCGCTATTCGCGGCGCTTCCGGCTCGGGCAAGTCGACCTTGCTGAATATTCTGGGTGGCCTGGATGACCCGAGTGCTGGGGAGGTTCGGGTTAACGGTCAGCCACTGGCGGGATTGGGTGAGTCGGCGCGAGCGCGATTGCGCAATCAGCACCTCGGATTTGTCTATCAGTTTCATCACCTGCTGGCCGAATTCAGTGCCGTCGAAAATGTCGCCATGCCGCTGTTGCTGCGCGGGCTGAAGCACACACAAGCCCTGGACCAGGCGCTGGAATTGCTCGGCCGCATGGGCTTGCAAGCACGCGCTGCTCATCGGCCCAGCGAGCTGTCAGGTGGTGAGCGCCAGCGCGTCGCCATCGCACGCGCCCTGGTCACCCAGCCGCTCTGTGTGCTGATGGATGAACCCACCGGCAATCTGGATCGCGATAATGCCGCCCGCGTTCTGGAATTGGTCGCCGGCATTCACCGTCCCGGCAATACGGCCGTGGTTCTGGTAACGCACGACGATCAGGTGGCGGCGCGCATGGATCGCCGGCTGCGCCTCGACGGCGGACGTCTGTACGCCGAGCCCTGACATGTCCCACGCCCGCTTCATAGCACTGCGCTATGCCTTTGGCGGCCGCCGCCGCAGCGCGGGTCGCATCATCAGCTGGTTATCCATTAGCGGCCTCGCGTTGGGCACGGCCATGCTGATTTTGGTGTTGGCCATCATGAATGGCTTCGATCGCGAACTGCGCGAGCGCATTCTGGTGCTGGTCCCGCACGCCCGTCTTTATACCGGCTATGACATCTTTGATTGGCAGCGCGTCAGCGCCGAAGTCGCCGCCCAACCCGGCGTGCTTAGTCTGGTGCCCTATCGAGAAGATCAGGTGCTGGTGCGTCGCGGCGGACAGTCCACGGCCATGCTGCTGTTTGCCGTCGATCCGGCCACCGAATTGCGTCAGGGTTTACTGCAAACGCGGTTCGGCGCAGAAGTCTTTGCCGAGCTGCAGCAGCGCGAAGGCTTCTATCTGGGATCCGCGCTGGCCAGTCGGCTCGGCGTCACTGCGGGCGATTCGGTCAGTCTGGTGATTCCTTCCAGTCAGGGTCAGCTGCCGCGACCGGTACAGGTGCCGGTCATCGGCACCCTGCATACCGCGACGGAGCTCGATCATCGGCTGGGTCTGACCAGTCTGGCAACCCTTACGCATCTGCTGGGATACGAGGTCTACCCCACCGGCATCAGCCTGCATCTGGACGATCCCTTCCGTGCCCAGGCTCAGGCGATGCTGGCACTGAGCTCCCTTCCCACGGATTTTCGCGCCCAGACCTGGATGTCGAGTCACGGCAATCTGTATCAGGCAATTCAGACATCGCGCACTCTGGTGGGTTTGATCGTGTTTCTGGTGCTGGCAATTGCCGCCTTCAATGTTTTGGCATCGCTACTTATTAGCTCGGCGGATCGTCAGGCCGACATCGCCATATTGAAGACCATGGGGGCCGAGCGACCGCTGCTGTTGCGCGTGTTTACCTGGCAGGGATTACTGGTCGGCCTGGTCGGTTCGCTGCTGGGTACGCTAGTAGGGTCGCTGCTGTGCTTCCAGCTGGATGCTATCGTCGCCCTGATCGAAGCCTGGCGCGGTGCGCCTCTCCTACAGTCCAGCGTCTATCCGCTGGACTACCTGCCGGTACAGCTGGATGGCTGGCAGGTGGTGTCGGTGGCGCTGGTTGCCGTGCTGCTCAGTACGCTGGCTTCCATCTACCCCGCTTGGCGTCTGCAAACTATTCGCCCCGCCGAGACCCTCCGTTACGAGTGATCAGCGGTCGGCGCAGCTTGAGTCTGAGCTGACGTTGACGCCAGCTTCGCGTTACCGAAATGCGCCAGAACAGACGCGTCAGCAGAAAGCCGGCAAAGCCGGTAAGCAGCCCCAGCAAAATTCCACCGTACAGAACGAATTCCCAGATGTGGAAGATATTGTTCAGCCACCAGTCCAGATCGTAATTGGCCACCAGCTCGGGGGATTGACCCGAAATCCACAGTACCACTCGGTAATTCCAATAAAACATAAAGGGCATGGTCAGCGGGTTCGATATCCACACCAGCATGACCGAGATCACCAGGTTGGCGCGCAGCAGAACGGCGAGGGCGCCGGCGATCGCCATCTGGCCGACCAGCGGCAGGAAGCTGGCAGCCAGCCCAATAAATACCGCCAGCGAAACCGAGCGCCGATTCAAATGCAACAGGTAGGGGTCGTGCAACAGACTGCCCAGACCGCGAAGGGCGGCGTGGTGCAAAATATGCTGGGACTTGGGGAGTGCCCGCCTTAACCAATTGCGTGGCATGGTCCTGCTCGGTTACCTGCTCTGTTAGACTGGATTCGACAGTCGGAGGTTTCAAGGATGAAACTGGCAATCACGCTTTCCGCTTTTGCCCTGGGGTGCCTGCTGCCCTGGGTGACGCCCTGGCTGGTGCCAACCTGGGTCGTACTCATTCTGCTGCTGCTTCTCGGTGTGCCCGGGCCAGCCTGGCAAAGGGGCGTCATCATCCTCTTTTTGGCCGGCCTTGGCTACGGCCTAAGGGCTGAATACGGCTGATCTGGGGGCAATACGACTGCGCGGGGAGAGTGCCGAAGCCGCGCCTGTGATGCAGTCGGCACGGGGCATGCACTGGCTGTGGTGGCAGGAATAGGCTGTGGTAAAGTGCCAGACATCGAAGAGGAGTCGGCGTGTACGAGATTATCCTAGCTGGCGGATGGTTGATGATCCCCATCCTGGCCTGTTCCATCGGCGTGATCGCCGTTGTGTTCGAACGCAACTGGACGCTCAGTCAGGGCAAGATTGCTCCGCCGGGACTGCTGCAAAAAACCTGGGACGACTACCGCAATCACCGTCTTACTGCAGAGAAGCTGGTGGAGCTGCGCAACTCCAGTCCCCTGGGTGAAATTTTCGCCGCCGGACTGGCCAATGCGCGCCACGGCCGTGCGGTGATGAAGGATGCCATGGAAGACGCCGGCAACAAGGTGGCACACGACATGGAACGCTTTCTTTCCTCGCTCGGTACCATCGCTGCAATTTCGCCGCTCCTGGGCTTGCTCGGCACGGTGCTGGGCATGATCGATGTCTTTACCGAAATTATGATTGCCGGCACTGGCAATGCTGGCGTCCTGGCCGGCGGTATTTCCAAGGCGCTGATCACCACCGCTTCCGGCCTTGCGATTGCCATTCCCGCGCTGATTTTTCACCGTCACTTCGAGCGTCTGATCGAGGGCATGGTGGTCGACCTCGAACAACAGGCCACGCGCCTGGTCGATGCGGTTTACAGCGATAAGCGGCTGGAAAAAGCCGAGGATAAAACCGAGGAAGCGCGCGCGTGAATTTTCACACCGCCCGGCGCCGGCCGATCGAAATCAATCTGACGCCCTTGATCGATGTGGTATTCCTGCTGCTGATCTTCTTCATGGTATCCACCACCTTCACGCGAGAAACCCAATTGCGCGTCGAATTGCCGGAAGCCGTTGCCAGCCCCTCAGAGGTGGTTGATGGCGAACTGGTGATCCTGATTGAGGCCGACGGCAGCCACGCCATCAACGGCGAACGCCTGGCGCGACGCGATGCCGAAAGCCTGGTCGAAGCTATCCGCCTGCGTCAGTCGGGCGACCTCGGCCAGCGCGTGGTGATAACCGCCGACGCCAAGACCGCACACGAAAACGTGGTGCGCGCCATGGATGCCGCAGGGCGTCTCGGCCTGTCGAATCTGAGTATTACCAGCCAGGCACCCGAAGTTCAGGCCAGTCCCTGACGGCATGGCTGCGCTCCGCGATCGCCTCGAACAGTACCTGACTCAGCGCTGGTATAGCACGCAGTCCACTTTTTTGTTGCGTCCATTCAGCTGGTGTTATGGCCAGCTCGCCCGGCGCCGGCGCGAGCGCACGGAAGCGCGGTCGATTGCCGTGCCCGTCATCGTGATCGGCAACCTGACGGTAGGGGGCACCGGCAAAAGCCCGCTCACCCAAGCCTTGGCGCGCCTGCTGCAAATGCACGACATGCGCCCGGCCATACTTAGCCGCGGCTACGGCGGTCATGCCGCCAGTTACCCCTTGCCGGTTATGGCAACCACGCCGGTCGATGAGGCCGGCGATGAAGCCCTCATGTTTGCTCAGACGCTGGATTGCCCAGTGCTGGTGGACCCCGATCGCGTGCGTGGTGCCCACGCATTGGTGCGCGCTGAAAATCCCAATCTCATCCTATGCGACGACGGGTTGCAGCACTATGCGCTGCAGCGCGACCTGGAGCTGGTGGTCATCGATGGCAGCCGCGGTTTGGGTAATGGACAACTGCTACCGGCAGGTCCATTGCGCGAACCGCCCGCGCGCCTGCAGGATGCCGACCTGGTGCTCTGCAACGGCTCGGCCGCAGCGCTATCAGCCGAGCTCCGCGCTGCGATTCATTACGAATTCTCTCTGCGTCCCCTGGGCTGGCGCCATCTGGCCAGCGGCCAGCGCTACGCCCTGGATGCGCGGCCCTTTGGCAACCAGGTTCAGGCGCTGGCAGGCATCGGCAACCCGGAACGCTTTTTTACCAGTCTGGAGCAGCAGGGCCTGCAGGTCGAACGCCACCCCAAGCCGGATCATTTTCACTATGATAGGCAGAGTGTTCCCGACGACGGCCGCCCCGTCATTATGACGGCCAAGGACGGGGTCAAGTGCCAGGCCTTTGCCGCCGCGCACTGGTGGGTGCTGGAAGTCGAGGCCGAATTACCCCAGGCTTTTCAGGACGAGTTCGTGCAAATTTGCCAAGCGCTGATCAGTCGGAGTGCTGAATGAGTTTTGTTGTCGTGATTCCCACCCGCTACGCGTCGACGCGCCTACCCGGCAAGCCATTGCAGGATATTGCCGGCAAAACCATGATTCAGCGGGTTTATCAGCAGGCCTGCAAAACAGCGGCCAGCCAGGTCTGGGTGGCAACCGACGATGCCCGCATCGAGGCCGAGGTGACTTCCTGGGGCGGCCAGGTGCTGATGACCTCAATCGACCACCAGTCGGGCACCGACCGGCTGGCGGAAGTCGCCAGTCAGTTAGGGTTGGCGCAGGATGCGATTCTGGTCAATTTACAGGGCGATGAGCCGCTGATGCCGCCGGCGGTGGTGAACCAGGTGGCGGCCAATCTGCAGGCCCATCCCGACTGTGTCGCGGCCACGCTCTGTGAGCCCATTCGACGCACTGAGGATTTTCGCAACCCCTCGGTGGTGAAGGTGGTTGCCGATGATCGCGGCAGGGTCCTGTATTTCAGTCGAGCGCCCATTCCCTGGCCGCGCGATCTGGCGCTTGATCAGAACGAGCTGCCCGACAATCTCGACGCGCGTCGCCATCTGGGTATTTACGCCTATCGCGCCGGCTTCCTGGCCGAGTACGTCCGCTGGGCCCCAGCGGCGCTTGAGCGCACCGAGATGTTAGAGCAGCTGCGCATCCTGGCGCATGGGGCCAGTATCCATCTCGACTTCTGTTGCGAGCCGGTTCCCGCCGGTGTCGATACACCCGCTGATCTCGAACGGGTGCGGCGACATTTTGTACTGTGACCCGCCCCGCTGTGCTCTTCGTCTGTCTCGGTAATATCTGTCGCTCGCCTACGGCAGAGATTGTCTTGCGCGATCTTTTGCAGAAGCATCAACTCGTCGACAGGGTCGGGGTGGACTCCGCCGGCACGGGCGACTGGCACATCGGCAAGCCGCCGCATCGGCCAGCACAGGACGCCGCCCGTCGAGCCGAGTTCGATATGTCGGCACTGCGCGCGCGCCAGGTGCGTTCCACCGACTTCCGCGAATTCGACTATATTCTGGCCATGGACACTAACAATCTGGCCGATCTGGAAGCCCTTTGTCCGGCTGATTTCAGCGGCACGCTGAGTTGCTTGCGCGACTTTTCAACCGGCGTTCGTACGCGCGATATCGCCGACCCTTACGGCGGTAACGAGCAGGATTTTACACGTGCGTTCAACGATATCCGGGCAGCCACTCAGGCCTTCTTCACCTATTTGCAGGCGCGTCTGTGAGCCCGACACCCAAGATTCGCGAAAACCATTGTCTGGTGCAGGCCAATTGTCTGGCCGTTCCCGCCATCGCCGAAGCCTGGACCCAGGTCGAAGATCTGGATGCATTGCATAGCTGTCTGGATCTGGTGCGTCGCCGCCAGTGGCCTTTGCTGCCGATGGGGTCGGGCAGTAATTTGGTGCTGGCCGATCGCATCCCCGGGTTAGTCATGCACATGGCGCTGAGTGGCCGCCAGGTGGAGGAGCGTCCGCACGATTGCGTACGGGTGCGCGTTGCTGCCGGCGAAAACTGGCACGAGCTGGTGAGTTGGTGCGTCGAGCGGGGCTACTACGGCATCGAAAATCTGGCGCTGATTCCCGGCACGGCCGGTGCTGCACCTATGCAGAACATTGGCGCCTATGGGGTGGAACTGGAGGAGTGTTTCCACAGCCTGGAGGCCGTGGAAATCGCCACCGGAGAAACCTGCCATTTCAGTCGCGCGGAATGCGGTTTTCGCTATCGCTATAGCCGTTTCAAGGACGAATTGGCCAATCGCTTTGTCATCACGAAAATCTGTCTCGAGTTGTCGCGCCAGCCGGCGCCCCGCGCGGATTACCCCAGCCTGGCCAGCTGCATGCAAGCGCAGGATTTGGCGCAGACGCCGGAAAATGTTTTCGCTGCAGTTTGCCAGGTGCGGCGCGACCGCATTCCAGATCCGGCGGCGATTCCCAACGTCGGCAGCTTTTTCCAGAACCCCATTCTCGATGCCGCGCCGGCGCAGGCCGTGCTCGCCCGTTATCCGCAGTTGGCACATTGGGTGCTGGACGATGGACGCGTCAAATTTGCCGCCGCTGCCTTGATCGAAGCGCAGGGCTGGAAAGGCCGCTTGCGCAAGGGAGTGGGAGTACATGAACGCCACGCCCTGGTGCTAGTGAACCCCGGCCACGAATCGGGCGCCGCCGTGCTGGCCTTCGCCCGTGAAATCCAACAGAGCGTGCAGCAGGCCTACGGCATCGACCTGCAGATCGAGCCGCGATGCTACCCGGACTAAACCGGCCGGAGCAGTTCAGGGTAGGGCCCTGGCAGCTTAGCTATCAGCCCGGCTTTTTGCCGCCGGAAGCAGCCGATGCCCTGCTTGCAACACTGCTCGCACGCACCGACTGGTATCAGCCCGACCTGCAAATTCACGGCAAAAGGGTGCCGGTCCCGCGATTGGTGGCCTGGGAGGGCGAACCCGGCGTCAGCTATGGCTACAGCGGCCATCGCCACACCACACACGGCTGGCATCCTGCGCTGGCCGCGTTGCGCAATCGCATCCAGGAACAGAGTGGCCAGGCCTTTAACTATGCGTTGCTGAATCTCTACCGCGACGGCAACGACGCCATGAGCTGGCACCGCGACAACGAGGTGGAATTGGGCCCGCACCCCATGGTGGCATCGGTCAGCCTGGGTGCCGAACGGGAATTTCATATCAAGGCAGGGGCGGGTGAGCCGCTGTCGCGCATTCTGCTCGAGCACGGCTCGTTGCTGCTGATGCCGGGCAGAATTCTGCACCATGTGCCGCGGCGCAAGGGCATCAGCGCGCCGCGCATTAATATCAGCTTCCGCTGCGTGCATCTGAATACGAATCAGAACGCCAACCATTAGCAATTGACAACTATTCTCATTAGTGGACAATAGGCCTTCCAGTGAGGAACCATTTGTGTACGTCTGCATTTGCAACAAAGTGAACGAAGCCCAGGTCTCCCAGGCCGTGCGCCAGGGTGCGGATTCGCTCGACAAGCTCGAGGCGGTGCTGGGTGTCGGCAATTGTTGCGGCAAATGTCAGTTCCGTGCCAACCGCGTGCTGCAGCAGAATCTCGGCAGCTGCGAGTTCGTCGACGCCATGTCGATGGCGATGAGCGGCTAACCAGCTTCGCCTTGCCCGGAAGCCTTCGGCGCCCCGGGAATGCTAGCAAGAATCATTATCAATTCTCGAGAAATCAATAGCTTGCCTTGACCCTGGCGCAATGGGGTGGGGATAATCAGGCCCCGTCAAAAAACCTCGGAGGAGCGCATGAAAGGCGACGCCAAAGTCATCCAGATACTCAACGGCATCCTCGGCAACGAGCTGGTGGCGATCAATCAGTACTTTCTCCACGCCCGCATGTACAAGGACTGGGGTCTGACCAATCTGGCCGATCACGAGTACCATGAGTCCATCGATGAGATGAAGCACGCCGATCAGTTGGTGCAGCGCATTCTCTTTCTCGAGGGTCTGCCCAACTTGCAGGATTTGGGTTCGCTGCACATCGGAGAGCACACACAGGAAATGCTGCAATCCGACCTAGCGCTGGAGATGAAGGCCATTCCCGATCTGCGCGACGGCATCGAGTACTGCGAGAAGGTGCGCGATTACGGTACCCGCGATCTGCTGCGCAGCATTCTGGATTCAGAGGAAGAGCACGTCGACTGGCTGGAGACCCAACTGGGCCTGATCGAGCGAATGGGCATTGAAAACTATATTCAGGCTCAAATCGTAGAGGAAGCTGACTAGCCGCTGCGGCCATCCCCGCCCGCGACCTTCACGACTTCCCCTCCATCGAAGTGCTCGACGTACTACTCGTGCATGCCTGCGCGCTTCTCCGTCGCGAAATCCATGAATGCCGCAGACTGGAATGCCCTCGCCATGGATTGAGACATTGATGCTAGCTTTTTCTTGATATGCCACAATCTAAGAGATCTATAACCTAGCCAGTCTTGTGTTTGTTCCCAAGCCTTTCCTGAAAACCCTGCCTTCCAGCCCCGGCATCTACCAGATGCTGGGGGCGGATAGCGCCGTGCTCTATGTCGGCAAGGCGAAGAATCTAAAGAACCGCGTGAGCAGCTATTTTCGCGGTCGCCTGGCCAACGCGCGTATCGCCGCGCTAGTGGAAAAGATCGCCAGCATAGATGTGACTGTCACGCGCACCGAAACCGAAGCGCTGATACTCGAGCACAACCTGATCAAGCAGCAGCACCCGCCCTTTAATATCCTGTTGCGCGATGACAAGTCCTATCCCTACATCTTCGTCGCTGACGAGACTTGGCCGCGCCTGGCCTTTCACCGCGGCGCGCAAAAGCAGAAGGGGCGCTATTTCGGTCCCTATCCCAGCTCCCATGCGGCGCGCGAAGCGCTGGTGCAACTGCAGCGCATGTTTCGCGTGCGCCAGTGCGATAACGCCTTCTTCCGCAACCGCACCCGACCCTGCCTGCAGTACCAGATCGAGCGCTGCACCGGCCCCTGTGTGGGCATGGTGGAAAGCCGGGAATACGCCGAAGACGTCGAGAATTCGGTTCGCTTTCTCAGCGGCCAGAGCGATGAGTTGGTCGACCAGCTGATTCATCAGATGAACGAAGCGGCGACGCAACTGGACTACGAGCGCGCCGGTCTGCTGCGCGATCAGGTCGCCCAATTGCGCGCCGTGCAGGCCGACCAGATTATCGAGGGCGGCCGCGCCAGCCTGGACATCGTCGGCGCCGCCGTACAGGGCGACAAGGCCTGCGTGCACCTGCTCTTTGTGCGCCAGGGTCGCATTATCGGCACGCGCAGTTTCTATCCGCGCGATGTGCTGGCCAGCACCGCCGCTGAGGTCATCGCCGATTTTCTGCCGCACTATTATTTAAATGGCAGTCAGGGTGGCAGCGTGTCGGAAATTGTCGTCGCCGAGCGCCCCGAGGAAGCTGCTCTGCTAGAACGCGCGCTGCAGGAACATGCCTTGCGCCAGGTGCGCATTCACGCACCGACCCGGGGCCGCAAAAAGGACTGGCTGGCGCTGGCTCAGCGTACCGCCGAACAGAACCTGTCCGGCAAACTCGCCGGGCAGGCGAGCTACCTCAAGCGCTTTCAGGATCTGGCGCAAATGCTTGGGTTGGATGCCGAACCCAGCCGCCTAGAGTGTTACGATATCAGCCACACCCAGGGCGCGCAGACGGTGGGTTCCTGCGTGGTATTCGATCAGGAGGGCCCGGCACGCACCCATTATCGACGCTTTAATATCGAGGGCATTCAGGGCGGCGACGACTATGCCGCCATGGCCCAGGTGCTGCGCCGTCGCTTTACGCGACTAAAGAAGGGTGAGGGGATCATGCCCGATCTGCTGATTGTCGACGGCGGCAAGGGACAGCTCGCCCAGGTACATGCGGTGCTGAACGACCTGGCAGTGCAGGGCATCGCCATTCTGGGCGTGGCCAAGGGCCGCACCCGCAAGTCGGGTTGGGAGCGTTTTTTCCTGGGTGAGGACGCCGAGGAACTGGTGCTCGACGCCAACTCGCCGGCCTTTCATCTGCTGCAGCAGATTCGCGACGAGGCGCATCGCTTTGCCATCGCCGGCCACACCGCACGGCGCGGCAAAAATCTCACCCGCTCACCATTGGACGAAATCCCCGGCATTGGAACAAAGCGCAAGAAAGCCCTGCTGCAGCACTTTGGCGGCTTGCAGAGCATCCAGGCAGCCAGCGCGCGCGACCTGGCTCGGGCACCGGGTATCAGCCAGGCCCTGGCCGAAGAAATTTACGCATTCCTGCACTAGCGACGGTTGGCCTTTTGCGGTGCCGGCTCCATAATTCCCCCAACATCCCAAGCTATTGTTAGTGATCCGCGCATGAGACTGACCATACCCACCCAACTGACCCTGATGCGCGTCGCTCTGATTCCCGTGGTGGCCATCCTCATCTATAGCGACGGCTGGTGGACCTACTTGGCCAGTGCCGCGCTGTTTGGCTTAGCTGCCCTCACCGACTGGCTGGACGGCTACCTGGCGCGCAAGTGGGGCGAAGAGACCGACTTTGGCGCCTTCCTCGACCCGGTGGCCGACAAATTGCTGGTGGTTATCGTGCTGGTGCTGCTCATCCAGAAATACCCAAGCTTCTGGATCACCACGGCAGGCACTATCATTATTGGTCGCGAGATTATCGTCACCGCCCTGCGCGAATGGATGGCGGAGCTGGGCAAGCGCGCCAGCATCAAGGTGTCCATGCTGGGCAAGGTCAAAACTACGGTGCAAATGACAGCGCTGATCGTGCTGATGCTGTTCGACCCGGCGCGCTTCTACCTCTTCCACGTGCTCGGCATCTGGTGTCTCTACGCCGCGGCAGTGCTCACCCTCTGGTCTATGATCGAATACCTGATACTGGCCTGGCGCGCGTTAGTTACGCCGCAGGGGTGAATCTAGTCGAGCCGAAGGCCGGCGACTGTAACTTGTCGGCTAGGTATTTGAGGATGGCCGCACTCTCGGTCAGCAGGAAGCCGTCATCGTCGATAGCAGGCACCTTGCAGTTGGGGTTGATGGAGGCTAGGGCTCCTGCAGATGGGCGCCCACCGACAGGTCGATGACTACCGGTTCGTAGGCAATGCCCGCGTCTTCGCAGAACTGCATGATGGGGCGCGACGAGGTGGAGGCGGTGTGGCAATAAAGCTTCATTAGGTTTCTCCTGACGATAAGCGCAGCAATGTAGCCGATTCGCCGGCCGCGGCACCAGATACTCGATGTGAGGAACACCGGCGGCTGATTTGCCCCCGGCTAGATCTGCGCGCCGCAGAAAACTAGGGGTGAGTGAGTATCTCCGGGGCCAACTTTGCCACCGCCTGATATTGGGTGAGGAAAATTTCGCCGGTCAGTTCGTCGAGGAAAGCGGTGCGTTGCAGTTTGTCCATCACCGGTCCCTTGACCTCGGACAGGTGGAACCTCACGCCGGCTTCCTGCAGCCGGTGGTTGATGGCTTCTAGGCTTTCCAGTGCACTGGCATCGATGTCGTTGATGGCCGTGCACACTAGCACCAGATCGGTCACCTGCGGGTTAGCCACCACCTTGCTGGCCAGGCAGTTTTCCAGAAAGCGCGCATTAGCAAAGTACAGGCTGGCATCGACGCGCACACTGATCAGATGCTCGCTGGTAATCACCTTGTGGCGTTCCACATTGCGGAAGTGCTCGGTGCCCGGCACCAGTCCCACCACGGCGGTGTGCGGCCGGCTGGTGCGGTACAGGAACAGCAGAATGGACAGTGACACGCCGGTGAGAATGCCGAGCTCAACGCCCTGAAACAGCGTGACCAGAATGGTCGCCGCCAGCGCGACAAAGTCGGAACGCGAGTAATTCCAGGTGCGCCCTATCTGCCCGAAATCCACCAGCGACAGCACCGCCACGATTATCGTCGCAGCCAGGGTTGCCACCGGCAGCAAGCGCAGCAAGGGCGTGAGGAAGAGCGTTGCCAGGGCGATGCCAATCGCAGTGAACAAACCAGCGGCTGGCGTTTGCGCGCCGGCGTCAAAATTCACTACCGAGCGGGCGAAACCACCGGTTACCGGATAGCCGCCGGAGAAAGCTGCACCCAGGTTGGCCGCGCCCAGGCCGAGCAGTTCCTGGTCGGGATCGATGGATTGGCGGCGCTTGGCAGCCAGGGTTTGGGCCACCGAGATGGATTCAACAAAACCCACCACGCTGATCAGCAAGGCGCTGCCTGCCAGTGTGATCCACAATTGCGCGTCCAGGCTGGGCATGGCCAGGCTGGGCAAACCAGCAGGAATATGTCCCAGGGTTTTCACGCCGGCTTCGTCGAGTTGCAGCAGGGCCACCGCCAAGGTGCTGGCGACCACCGCCCAGATCGGCCCGGTGCGGGCGATCAAACTGGCGGTCTTTTTACTTATGCCGCTGTTCACCAAAAGCGGTTTCAGACCCGAACGTACCCACAGCAAAAAGAGCAGCACCGAGGCCCCAATAACCAGGGTTGGTACATTAATCTGGCCGATGTTTTCCGCCAGACGCTTGAGCATTTCCGGCAGGTTGTGTCCGCCGCCGGGCAGACCGAGCAGCTGGCCCAGCTGGCTCAGCGCAATGAGCAAACCGGAGGCAGTAATAAAGCCGGTAATCACCGGGTGGCTGAGAAAGTTCGCTAGAAAACCCAAGCGCAGCAAACCCAGTACCACCAGAATCAATCCCGACAGTGCCGCCAGCACCACAGCGGCTTCCAGATAGCCGATGCTACCGGTGGCGGCGACACGGCTCACGGCAGCAGCGGTCATTAACGACGCTACCGCCACCGGGCCGACGGCCAGGGTTCGGCTGGTGCCGAAAAATGCATAGGCCACCAGCGGCAGAATGCTGGCATAGAGTCCCACTTCGGCTGGCAGTCCTGCCAACAGGGCATAGGCCAACGATTGCGGTATGAGCATGATGGTGACAATCAGTGCCGCCAGCAGATCGCTGGTCAGCAGGTCGCGGGAGTAACGGCGACCCCAGTCGAGAGTGGGCAGATAGCGCGCCAGGCGGTTCAGGAGCTTGCTCCGTTAGTTGCCGTCTCTTGCTTCAGCTTGGGTTTGGCTAGCCATTCGCGGCCTTTCAGCATCAAGTGCCAGTAGATGGGCGGCAGTAGGGTCTTTTTCAGAAACCAGGCTTTCCAGGTGGGGCGCATACCCTGGAGGAACCAGGTTGGGAAGGTGGGCTCGAGCTTGCCGCCATAGCCAAACTCCGCCAGCACGATCTTGCCGCGCTGCACCGTCAGCGGACAGGACCCATAGCCGGTGTAATAGGCCGGGCTGCCGGTTTTGCCCATGTCGCGTATCAGGTTGTGGGCCACCACCGGCACTTGCTGGCGCACCGCTGCTGCGGTTTTGGCGTTGGGCGCGTTACAGGCATCGCCCAGGCCGTAGATATTGGCGTAGCGCTTATGGCGCATGCTTTCCTGATCCACATCCACCCAGCCGGCGACATCGGCCAGCGGGCTATTGGCAACGAAGTCTGGCGCCGATTGCGGCGGCACCACGTGAATCATGTCGAACTGGTCTTCGCGGCGTTGCACCTTGCCTTCGGCATCCTTGCGTTCGAACCAGGCTTTTTTAGCCGGACCGTCGATGGCTACCAGGCTTTCGTTAAAGTTCAGGCTGATGTCGTAGCGTTTGATGTATTCCATCAGCGCGGGCACGTAGGCTTCGACACCAAACAACACAGCGCCGGCATTGTGAAAACTCACATCTATCTGATCCAGCACGCCGCGTCGACGCCAGGCATCGCAGGACAGATACATGGCCTTTTGCGGCGCGCCGGCGCACTTGATCGGCATGGGTGGTTGGGTGAAGAGCGCGCGACCGCTTTTCAGATTTTGCACCAGCTCCCAAGTATAGGGCGCCAGCTTGTAGCCGTAGTTGGAAGTCACGCCGTTGGCGCCCAGGGTGTCGACTAGGCCTTCAATGCGATCCCAACCCAGACGAATGCCCGGCGCGACAATCAGATAGTCGTAGCCCACTTGTTCGCCGTCGGCCAGCTCAACGCGATTGACGTCCGGGTGAAAGCCAGCCGCTGCGGCACGTATCCACTTCACACCGCGCGGAATGACATCGTGCATGGCGCGCCGCGTGGCAGCCGGCCGAAAAGCGCCGCCACCCACCAGCGTCCAGGCCGGCTGGTAGTAGTGAGTTTCATTAGGTTCGACAATGGCGATATCGAGGTGGCGGTTGCGCTGAAGCAGACTCGCCGCGACCGAGATGCCGGCAGCGCCGCCGCCGATGATAACGACCTGATGCTGAGCAAAGGGTTTCATTGTTGCTGCCTCACACTTTGTTGATGGGGATCTTGATGTAACTGGTGCCATTGTCTTCGGCCGGCGGCATGGCGCCAGCGCGAATGTTCACCTGAACCGAGGGTAAGATCAGACGTGGTAAATCCAGTGTCTTGTCGCGCTCGGTGCGCATTTTCACGAACTGCGCTTCGGAAACGCCTTCGCGAATATGGATGTTGTTGCGCTTCTGCTCGCCGACCGTAGTTACCAGAATGTGTTGGGTGCGACTGTCGCTTGGCAGATAGTCGTGACACAGGAACATGCGGGTGGCATCGGGCAACTGGTACAGCTTCTGCACCGACTGATACAGCGTATGCGCATCGCCGCCGGGGAAGTCGCAGCGCGCGGTACCGTAGTCGGGCATAAACAGCGTATCGCCGACGAACACGGCATCGCCGATCACCCAAGCCATGCAGGCCGGCGTATGGCCGGGCGTGTGAAAGGCGTGAGCCTCGATATTGCCGACATGGAACAGCTCGTCCTCGGCCATCAAGCGGTCGAACTCCTTGCCGGTCAGGCTGTTGGCATCCTTCAGATTAAAGATATCGCTGAAAACGCCCTGCACGATGATGATGTTTTCGCCAATCACGGTTTGGCCACCCAGCTGCTCTTTTAAATAGGGCGCCGCCGACAGGTGGTCGGCGTGGGCGTGGGTTTCCAGAATCCACTGCACGGTCAAGTCGCGCTTTTTCACTTCGGCGATGACCTGATCAGCAGAGGCGGTGCAAGTGCGTCCCGACACGGGGTTGTAATCCAGCACCGAGTCAATAATGGCACATGCCCTGGTTTCGGGGTCGATGGCGATGTGTGTCCCGGTATTGGTGTCCGGGTCAAAAAAGGAGACAACTTCCGGCCTGTTCATCTGGGATCCTCCAGCTTTCTATATGCAAAAACAATATAAGTATATAACCAAAAAATTCAATGATACCGATCAAGAAATTGCCAAACGCCCTGATAGCGGCAAGCCATTCAATCGCCATTATCCAAGGTGGGCAAGGCCATTCTTAGTCATGTAGAATGCGCGCCTTTCGTGGCGCGATGGCAGAGTGGTTATGCAGCGGACTGCAACTCCGTATACGCCGGTTCGATTCCGACTCGCGCCTCCACATTCCTCCCGGTGAATCCACCGGGAAACGCTCGGCAGTGCCGACAATGCCCTGCCAAATCTGCTAGCTTTCCCAAGCTGAGAACAACAAGGAAATCTTATGCGAAGAGCACTGGTTGCCATGCTTGCCATTGCCCTGCTGAGTTGCGCCAAGGAAGAGACCGCCACGCCCGATCAGGCTTGGGTTGATGCCTATGAAAGCCGGAACCTCGAGGCCATTGTGGCGCTCTTCACCGACAATGCCATCGTGCAGATGGACAATCAGATCCTCAGTGGCAAAGGCCAGATCGCTGCCTACTGGGGCAATCAGTTCACCAGCCGGGCCATTATTCTGCAGCTCGACACTCCCGAGCGCCGCTACGACGGCGACCGCATCGTGGTCGAAGGCACCTATTCCGCCTTCCGCCCGCGTCCGGAAGGCATCGAATCCGGCACCTATTACCAGCTCTGGGTTTCCGACGGCCTCAACTGGTACATCCAAGAAGAGCGCTGGCTGCTGCTGAAAACCTTAGAGTAATTTTTTCCGCTGGGGCCGAGACTCCCCGCGCGAATCGCCCCTCATTAAATACCCTTTGTTACAATGGCGCCGCTACTCTGCCCGGGTGGCGAAATTGGTAGACGCAAGGGACTTAAACAATTTGAGCCCCCCGGGGGAAACCTCAGGGGTGACGCCCGTCAAAGTCGGCGAACGCCCTGGATGCTCCGGCAACCGAGCCAACGCCGAGCCAAGCCCAAGTGAGTAACACGCTGGGAAGGTGTAGAGAGCAGACGGCGGGCACCTAAGGCCTCAGGGCTAAGGTGAAGGCGTGCTCCAGACCACAAATGAGCCCCAGGGGGCTCTGCAGCGAAAGCTGTAGTTGGTATGAAAATCCCTCGACTGGTAACAGTCGTACCGGTTCGACCCCGGTCCCGGGCACCATATTTGTATCTAATGACATCCATTAAGGTTACGTATTACACGTGAATGCGGCCCTCTCAAGGAAGTGAAAGAATTTAAACTGGTTTGGATGAAGTGGTACTAGCTCGACGATGCGCTTTTTGACAAACACATCATCAGCTTTACTGACGATGATGAGGTGATCACAGGAGTAATCCACGGCGATCATCTGAAATGCATGAGGTTTGATGAAGATGCGAAAATCGAAGTAACCGAATGGATGAAACCTTACCTTAAAAGGCACCGAAATAAATTTAAATAACTGGACAATAGGTCTCTAGAGAGAGCTCCGAGATGATTGTACAAGTGAGGGCCGCTGTCAGCCGCTGGCGGGACTTTGCCGCCGAAGCCGGCATTGCGCCGGGCCGGGTGCAGGCCATCGGTAAGGCTCATCGTTTGGATTTCTGATGTGAACGACCTGTTTTACAGCCACAACATCGAACTCACCCGCAAGCGGGTCAAGTACCTGCGCATACGCATTTGCCCACCCGACGGAGCCATCAAGGTATCGGCGCCGCGTCACGCCTCGTTGGCAGAGATCCGCGCCTTCCTGCGCGAAAAAAGCGACTGGATCGAAGCCCAGCAAGCCCGAGTGCGCGCGCTGCCCAAGCCGAAGACCCTACGTTTTCGCGAAGGGGAGATGCATCAGGTATTTGGCAAAGCCTGCGCACTGCGCATTATCGAAACACCGCGCGGCCGCGAGCGTGTGCAGCTGCGCCACCGCATTCTGGAGCTCTACTGCAAGCCCGGCACCACGCGCGACCATCGCGCGGCACTGGTCGAAGCCTGGCAGCGCGACCAGCTCAAGCAGATGATTCCTGCCATCATTGCCCGCTACAAACGCCGCATGGGTGTCGAGGTAAGAGAATTTCGCGTGCGCAAAATGAAAAGCCGCTGGGGCAGCTGCAACATCCGCGCCAAGCGTGTCTGGCTCAGCCTGGAGCTGGCCAGTAAACCGCCGGAGTGCCTGGAATACGTGGTGGTGCACGAGATGGCGCACCTGCTGGAAGCTAGCCACAACCGCCGCTTCTGGCGTCTGGTGGAGGCTTATATGCCGGGGTGGCGAGAGTGGCGCAATTTGTTGAACCAGGGAGCGCGTTAGGCGGCGCAGAAGTCTGAAACAAAAATTATAGACTTAAAAAACGGCGCCCTCGGGCGCCGCAGTGCTTCTCCTGAACTAAAACTCGTAGCGGATATTGGCGCCGGCGTAGATGTTGCGCTCGGGAGCCGGCTCGAAGAAGCGGCCGCCGAAGGCGTTGGGGCGTACGTTGTCGTTGTAGCTTTCGTCGGTCAGGTTCTTGATGCCCAGGAAGTGATCAATTCTCAGGTTGTCCATGCGGAAGGTGTGACCCATGCGCAGGCTGGCCACACCATAGC
>JAYQPQ010000033.1:0-19458 GCA_038145405.1 Porticoccaceae bacterium
CTACTTTTTTTTGTTTTTTTTTTGTCCCTTTTGTTCCGCCTCACCACAACCCCCCCCCCGCCCGCCCCATATAATTATTTATTTATTTTTTCCTTTGTTTTGTGCGTCGGGGGGGGCGGTCCCCCCCGCCACCGCTGGCGTACCCGAAGCCCTGTTTCAGGTACCCCAGTGGACTGGACGCCCCCAGTTCGGCGATCTGCAACTCAATGTCGCACTGGCCGCGGCTAAGGCCATGGGCCGTAATCCACGCGAAATCGCGCAGTCCATCGTCGAGCATTTGGATCTGGCAGGTCTGGCCGAAAAGGTCGAAATCGCCGGCCCTGGCTTTATCAATATCTTTCTCGACTCGCATGGTCTGGCCGACGCCATCCGCCGCATGCAGGAATCGACGCGACTCGACTTGGATGCGGTAACCGCCCCGCAACGGGTTGTCATCGACTACTCCTCACCCAATCTGGCCAAGGAGATGCATGTCGGGCATCTGCGTAGCACCATCATCGGCGATGCGGTGGCGCGCGTACTCGAATTCCTCGGTCACCAGGTTGTGCGCCAGAATCATGTCGGCGACTGGGGTACCCAGTTTGGCATGCTCATCGCCGAGCTGGAGGCGGGCGGCGTGAATTCCGCAGCCCTGCAACTGGCCGATCTGGAGGGGTTCTACCGCCAGGCCAAAGCTCACTTTGACGCCGATGCCGAATTTGCCGAGCGCGCGCGCCAGTATGTGGTCATGCTGCAGGCCGGCGACGCCAAGTGCCTGGCGCTCTGGCAGACCTTTATCGGACTGTCGCTGCAACATGCCGACGAGATTTATCGCAAGCTGCATGTATCTCTGCAGCCCGCCGACACGCGCGGCGAGAGCGCTTACAACGATGATCTTCCCCAGGTTGTGGCCGAGCTGGAAGCAGCAGGCCTGGCCCGCCAGGATCAGGGCGCCAGACTGGTCTATCTGGATGAACTGGTGGATGGCGAAGGAAACCCCCTGCCCCTGATGATTCAGAAGGGCGATGGCGGCTACCTTTACGGCACGACGGATCTGGCCGCCCTACGTTACCGTATTCGCCAGTTGCGGGCGGAACGTTGTCTTTATTTCATCGACGCACGCCAGTCACTGCATATGCAGCAGGTGTTTGCGACCGCTCGGGCGGCCGGATGGGTTCCGGCACAGGTGGAGTTATTGCACTGCGCCTTCGGCACCATGCTGGGCGAGGACGGCAAACCTTTCAAAACGCGCGCCGGTGGCACGGTCAAGCTGGTCGATCTACTGGACGAAGCCGTCAACCGTGCCGCCCGCCTGGTTGCCGAGAAGAATCCCGATCTGTCAGGCCAGGAGCAGGCCGAGGTCGCCGAGGCAGTGGGAATCGGCGCCATCAAATACGCCGATCTAAGCCGCACGCGCACCAACGATTACAGCTTTGACTGGAATCAGATGCTGAGCTTTGAGGGCAATACGGCGCCCTACCTGCAGTATGCCTATGCGCGTATCGCCAGCCTGTTCCGCAGGGCAGAGGCATCGATGGACGCCTGCGAGGGCCAGCCTGAACTGCGCCATGAGAGCGAACGCCAATTGGCCATTCAGCTGCTGCGCTTCCGCGAAGTGGTCCATCAGGTGGGATTGCGCGGCTATCCACACGAACTGTGCAACTACCTGTTTCAGCTGGCTTCCTGCTTTATGAGCTTTTACGAGCACTGTCCCGTGCTGCAGCCCGGGGTCGAACCGGCAGAGCGCACCGGGCGCCTGGTTTTGGCCGCAGCTACCGCCAGGGTTTTAGGCAAGGGACTGGATTTGCTCGGTATTCGCACCCTGGAGCGCATGTAGGCTAGGTGGTTTCTCTCTAGCCGATTCCGTCGACTTATTCTGGTCTATAATGATGCACCGCCCAAAAAGCGGCCGGTTGTCATTGAGAGGTTCTTCGATATGAGCAGTAAGGAATCCATCGTTATTCTCGACGGGGCGCGCACCCCTATGGGCAGCTTCAATGGCTGCTTTGAATCGCTGTCGGCCGTGGATTTGGGCGCCATCGCTATTCAGGCCGCGGTAGAAAATTCGGGCATCCGGCGCGCCGAGGTCGACGAGGTCTATATGGGCAATGTCCTGCAGGCCGGCTTAAAGCAAGCGCCGGCACGCCAGGCCGCCATTGCCGCCGGTATTCCGCCCGCCGCTGGTGCCGTGACCGTGAACAAGGTTTGCGGCTCCGGTATGCAGGCGGTGATCTTCGGGCACGACCAACTCATGCTGGGTACGGCGGATTTTGTGGTCGCTGGCGGCATGGAGAGTATGACCAATGCGCCGCACCTCATCATGAATGCCCGCCGCGGTATTGGCACCGGCCACAAGACCGTGGTGGACTCCATGTTTCTCGACGGCCTGGAGGATGCCTATACCGCCATTTCCATGGGCAAATTTGCCCAGGCCACGGCGGATCAATACGGACTGACGCGCGAGGAAATGGATGCCTTTGCCATTGAATCGCTGAATCGCGCTAACGCTGCCATTGAAGCCAATATCCTGGCTGACGAGATCGTGCCCGTCACCGTCGCGACGCGGCGTGAGGAAACCGTGATCTATCACGACGAGCAACCGCAGGTCGCCAAGGTCAGCAAGATTCCAACGCTGAAGCCGGCCTTTACGCCGGACGGTACCATTACCGCAGCCAATTCCAGTTCCATTTCTGACGGTGCCTCCGCGCTGGTGCTGACGCGCGCGTCCAGGGCGCAACAGCGGGGGCTCCAGCCTAAAGCGCGCATCGTCGCCTACGCCCGCTACAGCCATAAGCCCGAGGCCTTTACCACCGCACCGGTCGGAGCCATTAAGAAGATCTTCGAACGCACCGGCTGGGATCGCGATAGCACTGACCTGTTGGAGGTAAATGAAGCATTCGCCATGGTAGCCATGCTCACCGTGCGCGAATTGGGCCTGGATCATGCCAAGGTCAATATCTATGGCGGCGCCTGTGCCCAGGGTCACCCCCTGGGATCCACCGCCAGTCGCGTCATCGTCAGCCTGATGTACGGCTTGCTGCGACGCGGAGAGAAGCGCGGAATCGCCAGTGTATGTATTGGTGGTGGCGAAGCCCTCGCCATCGCGATCGAAACCCTTTAAAACCCTGCGCGGGTCTGGGCTCGGACGCTCTGACCCGCTATCATGCGCACTCTTTCGCGCCGTGCCGGAATAGCTCAGTTGGCAGAGCAACGCATTCGTAATGCGTGGGTCGGAGGTTCGAATCCTCTTTCCGGCACCATCCACCTTTTCAGCCTTGCTCCAGTCACTTATAAATCAATAGGTTAGGATTATCCTGGCAGCTAATTTTGCGCTTTGTAACGCAAATGTACCGCGATTTGTAACGCTCGAATCAGACTAGGGGGGGGAAATGCATCTGACTCATTCAGTTGTACCACGACAGATACATCAGAGGCGATTATGGCTCTGCTTGCTGCTTTGTGGCAGACGCGCGCCAGATTCATGAGAGAGAACATCTATCATAGAGTCTCGAAAATCAGATCATCGTACGAGCGGAACAGCGGAAAAAAGTAGAGTGACCTCGCTTGAACAGGATTAGCCCAAAGAAACTGCTAAGAAGCAAATGGACTGCGGTATCACCTGTAAGGAAGGAGAGACACTTTATGGTCATAGACGTTGAATACGACGAAGATGGCTTGGTAGTCAGTTGCTGCATCGAAGCCGTGATGTCGAAACGGCAAAGCTATATCGACTGGAAAGACCTAAAAGATGAGAGTATCTGGCTCCAAGGTTGGCGCTGATTGACAGAGCGGGAGGGCAACAACTGCGTCTCATTAATTCAGTAGCGCCTAGACAGATACATCGAAGCCTATCTTGGCTTTGCCTTTTCCTGCTTGCCTCGTGCGCTTCCGTAGCTCCCTACGACAGGGCTGATTACAACTTCCACTCATATCAGCCTGACACCAACGTTGGCTTTTACTCAGGCCAAGTCTGTGAAGACATCGAAATAGATCACGTCGTATCGCTCAGTGAGGCTCACTACGCTGGCGCTTGGCGCTGGTCACCAGAGAAGAAAGAAGCCTTTGCAAACGATAGGAGCAATCATGTGCCTGCATGCGCCTCGGTGAATCGCTCTAAAGGCTCTTCATCGCCTTCTGAATTCCTCAGAAAGAGCCAAGATGGTGAGGGTGTCGACTTTGAGTTTGTGGATTTTTGCAGCTATTTAAATCGCTATATAGCGACAATAGAGAAGTGGCATCTAAATCCACCAAAAGCCCCACAGAGCGCCGAATATTACGACGATTGCTAAAGGAGCTAAAAAGGCCATCACATTCATAATGGGTTCGGCGTTGCCCTGGATTTCTAGAGCGCTTCACCGGGCGCGTTGTAGCGCCCCTGATAATAAGCCAGGGCTTTGCGTTTTGAGTTGCTGGTAAAAGCGAGCACGCGCGCCAGATAGATCAGATGATCACCTCCCGGGTAGCGCTGCTCCAGTCGACACTCAAACTGTGCTGCACAATCGCGGATTAACGGAACACCGCCGATTCCCGGTGCGTAATCCAGCCCCTCAAATCGATGCTGCAACGGACTGGCAAAGCGGTTGGATAGCTCAACCTGATCGAACGCCAGCACATTGACACCAAAATGTTCGGCCGCGAGGAAGGCTTCGTAGGTGCTGGCCGTCCTAGCCAGACTCCAGAGCACCAGCGGCGGATCGAGCGACACGGAATTGAAGCTGTTGGCGGTGAACCCGATGGGAACACGCTCAGAATCGAGGGTGGTAATCACCGTAACGCCGGTGACGAACTGTCCCAGGGCCTGGCGAAACGAAAGTGAATCAAGGCTCACAGGTGATGCGGTTTCCAGGGTTGGATTGCGGCCGTTAGTTCAGGGGCAAAGCCCCAAGATAGTCGGCCTTAGTATACAGAAAGCCCCGCTTCGCTTGTTGGCAGCGAGCCAGCGAGCTAGCATGCCAGGCTATCTTAACCGACCGCCGCGAACCACTATTTGGAGGACGCCAACCCTTGGCCAGACCCGCCCGGCTCCGCATTGATCTCGACGCTATAGTGGCCAACGCCAGGTTGGCAAGATCATTGGCGCCCGCCTCGCAGTTGCTGGGCTGCGTCAAGGCCAATGCCTATGGCCACGGCATGGTAAGGGTGGCACAGCAGTTACAGTCCCAGGTGAATGCGCTGGGCGTAGCCTGCCTGGAAGAGGCGCTTGAGCTCAGGCAGGCAGGCATCGCTGGGCCCATTCTGCTCATGGAAGGCTGCTTTACCGCGGACGAACTGCCCGAGGCAGCCCATCGGGACTGCTGGACGGTTATTCACGATCACTGGCAGCTCGCCCAATATCTGGCTGCGGCTGCGCGCCCTGCAAGGGTTTGGATCAAGCTCGATACCGGCATGCACCGCCTCGGCTTTCAGCCGGAGGAATTGCCGGAGGTTTTAACCCGGCTGCGCGCAGTCGGCGACATCAAGCTTCAGCTCATGACCCATTTTGCCTGCGCCGACGAGACCGCCAATACCTTTACAGCACTGCAACTGGATCGATTCGCCCAGGCCACGCAGGGACTGCAGTTGCCGCGCAGCCTGGCTAATTCAGCTGGCCTGCTGGCATGGCCGCAGAGCCACGCCGAGTGGAATCGTCCAGGCTTTATGCTTTACGGCGTCAATCCTCTGGATCGCCGCACGGCGACCACTGACCAGCTGCAACCGGCCATGACCCTGACTTCCGAAGTCATCAGCATTCGTCAGATCGAAGCCGGCGAAGGGGTCGGCTATAACCACGCTTGGCGCGCGCCGCAGCCCAGCCGGATCGCCGTGGTTGCCTGCGGTTACGGTGATGGCTATCCCCGGCAGACGGCCAACGGTGCCCCGGTCTGGATTCGGGACCGATGCGCCAGAACTGTGGGGCACGTCGCCATGGACATGCTGTTGCTGGATGTCACCGACATTGCGTCGGTGCAGGTGGGAGACCGGGTCGAGCTATGGGGGCCTCGCGTTTCCGTTGCCGAGGTGGCTCGTCATTCCGGCATGAGCCCCTATGAACTGATGACGCGTTTGCCAGGCCGCCTGCAGCGCGAATTCGGCACAAGCTGACGCGGCCGGACCTTCGTTGTTGAGCGGTGCCCGCCCTGCTAGAATGCCGGCCCCGAACGCCACTCCGGATCAGCCCCATGACTGAACAAAAAGCCACCAACGTGCACTGGCATCACGGCGCCGTCGAGCGCCAGCATCGTCAGGCGATACTGGGCCAAAAGGGCGCGACGATCTGGTTTACCGGTCTGTCCGGCAGCGGTAAAAGCACCATTGCCGTAGCGCTGGAGCAGGCGCTGACGGAGCGAGGTCGGCTGTCCTACCGGCTGGATGGCGACAACATACGTCTGGGGATCAATAAGAATCTGGGCTTCTCGGCTGCCGATCGGGAAGAAAATATCCGGCGCATCGGCGAAGTAGCCAAGCTGTTTTGCGATTGCGGCGTCATTGTCCTCTCCAGCTTTATTAGTCCCTATCGCGCGGACCGGGACAAGGTGCGCGATCTGCACCAGGCCGATGGTCATCCCTTTATCGAGGTCTATGTCAAAACTTCGCTGGCCGCCGCCGAACAGCGCGACCCCAAGGGGCTGTACAAAAAAGCCCGCGCTGGCGAGATCAAAAATTTCACCGGCATTGACGACCCCTATGAAGAGCCACTGCATGCGGAGATCGTGCTGGACACGGAAGCCCTCAGCCTCGAGCAGGAAGTCGACCAATTGCTCGATCAACTTGAATCCCGCGGCCTGCTGAGCGCCTGAACCTAGCCCTAGCGAGGAATTATTTCCACCATGATCAAACCCCATGGCTCCGATCAACTTAACCCACTTTATGTAGCCGATAGCGTGCGTCGCCAACAGCTGGTTCGCGACGCAGAGAATCTCCCCTCTGTGGTGGTTAACTCGGCTGCCGCGGCCAACGCCGTGATGCTGGGTTCTGGCTATTTCAATCCGCTGACCGGGTTCATGAGCCTGCAAGACGCGCTGTCGGTTGCCGAGAAGATGTATGACAGCTCGGGCCTGTTCTGGCCGGTGCCGGTAACCAATCGCCTGCAGGAAATCGGCAGCCTGGCGCCGGGCCAGCGCGTTGCGCTGCGCGACCCCAATGTCCAGGGCAACCCGGTGTTAGCCATCATGGACCTGCAGCAGATCGATCAGGCAGATAGTGCACAGCTGGAACAGATCGCCCGTACCGTCTATGGCACCCTCGACGCCGCCCACCCGGGTGTCGCGACCTTTATGGAGCAGGGCAGCTATTTCTTGTCCGGCTCGATTGAGGTCTTGAATTTCAGCTACTTTGAGTCCGAGTTTCCGGAGACCTTCCGCACGGCTGTGCAGATTCGCGAGGAAATTACCCGACGCGGCTGGCAGCGTGTCGTCGCCTTCCAGACCCGCAACCCCATGCATCGCGCCCACGAGGAACTCTGCAAGATGGCCATGGCCGATGTGGATGCCGATGGCTGCATCATCCACATGCTGCTGGGCAAGCTGAAACCGGGCGATATTCCGGCTCAGGTGCGCGATGCCTCCATTCGCAAAATGGTGGAGCTCTACTTCCCACCAAATTCCGCCATCATCACCGGCTATGGCTTTGATATGCTCTATGCCGGACCGCGCGAGGCCTTGCTGCATGCGGTTTTCCGTCAGAACATGGGCGCCACGCATTTTATCGTGGGCCGCGATCACGCCGGAGTGGGTGACTACTACGGCGCCTTTGATGCGCAAACGATTTTTGATGAACAGGTTCCCGCCGGGGCGCTGGAAATCGAGATCTACAAGGCCGATCACACGGCCTATTCGAAGAAGCTGGACCGCGTGGTGATGATGCGTGATGTGCCGGATCACACCAAAGATGACTTCGTTCTGCTGTCGGGCACCAAGGTGCGCGAAATGCTCGGCAAGGGCATTGCACCGCCATCGGAGTTTTCGCGTCCGGAAGTGGCCCAGATACTTATGGACTACTACCAGCTGATCGATTCCCGCCAATAGGGTAAAAGCGACAAAAGCACGAACAAGGGCTGCATTAGCGGCCCTTTTTTGTTTTCATGGTCGATCACGGGCATATCCACCCCTGCTGAGTACGGGAGCGAGAATGAATCGACACCTCACGGCGCATATCCTGTGGGCCATGCTGGCGGGCATCCTTTTCGGCGCCCTATGCAATTTGCTGCTGAACTGGCAGGGCGCACCCCAGACGCCGGTTAGCTTTCTGCAGGTTGGAGTTCTGAACGGTGTTCTGGACGCCATCGGCCGCATTTTCGTTGCCGCCCTGCAACTCCTCGTTGTGCCACTGGTATTTGTTTCCCTGGTGCTGGGCACCTCAGCCCTGGGCGAACACAGTCGCATGGGACCCATGGCGATCAAAACCATCCTGCTCTATCTGGCCACCACCTGTATCGCCGTCAGCCTGGCGCTGCTGGTTGCGACTCTGGTCAAACCCGGGGATGGCCTGGACCTCGATACCCTTGCGACCTACGAAGCAGCGCAGGCGCCGGCACTGAAGGATGTGATCGTAGGCATGTTCCCGCGCAACCCGGTGGCCGCCATGGCCGAGGGCAACATGCTGCAGATCATCGTTTTCTCGCTACTCATGGGCCTGGCGCTGTCCAAGGTCGGCGAAGCCGGACGCCAGGCCAAGGCTTTTTTCGAGAGCTTCAATGCGGTGATTATGCGCATGGTGCTGCTGCTCATGGAGCTGGCTCCCTATGGCGTGTTCGCTTTGCTGGCCACTATGTTTGCCAGTCTGGGCCTGTCCGCCATCCTCGATCTCGGCGTCTATTTTTTTACCGTGGTGGGCGTGTTGGTGGTGCAAGCCGGGATCGTTTATGGCAGCCTGTTGCGTCTATTTGCCGGCCTCAACCCGATAAAATTTTTTCTCAACGTGCGTCCGGCCATGCTCTTTGCCTTCAGCACGGCATCCAGCAACGCCACCATTCCGGTAACACTGCGCGTCGCCGAGAAGCGGTTGGGTGTGAACGACTCCATCGCCGCCTTTACCGTTCCCCTGGGAGCGACCATCAACATGGATGGCACGGCCATCATGCAGGGCGTAGCGACCGCCTTTATCGCCCAGGCCTACGGCATAGATATCGGTATATCCGGTTATCTGGCGGTCATTGTCACCGCAACTCTGGCCAGTATTGGTACTGCCGGCGTGCCTGGCGTGGGGCTGATCATGCTGTCCATGGTGCTGCAGCAAGTTGGCCTGCCGGTGGAGGGCATCGCGCTGATTCTGGGCGTCGACCGCCTGCTCGACATGATGCGCACCGCCGTCAACATTCTTGGCGACTCCATGGTGGCTACCCTGGTATCGCGCAGCGAGGGAATGTTTGACGAGCGCATCTACAACGAAACCTCGGACGAACAGGTCTAGGAAAAGGAGTATTCCTGTCGCTCGCCATGCCAGCGGTCGACCAGGGCCTCGCCCCGGCCGTCGGCAGATCGCATGAGCAATTCGGCGAGCCGGCGTGCACGCGGAATCAGCCAGGCATCCCGATCCAGCTGCACCAGATGAAAACTGGCCTCGCCGGCTTGACGCAGTCCGAGCAGTTCGCCGGCACCGCGCAATTTGAGGTCAATCTCGGCTAGTTCAAAGCCACTGTTGGTGGAGCGCATGGCACCGAGGCGCTGCTTGCCGGCGGCCGATAAGGGCGAGCCGAAGAGCAGAATGCAGTGTGACTCGATAGCGCCACGCCCTACCCGCCCGCGCAGCTGGTGCAGTTGTGATAAACCCAGGCGCTCGGGATTTTCAATCACCATCAACGAAGCCTTGGGGACATCCACGCCGACCTCGACCACCGTGGTGGCTACCAGCAGTTGAATCTGGCCGGCGACAAATTCCTGCATCACCTTGTCCTTTTCAGCCGGCTTGAGGCGACCGTGCACCAAGCCGATGCGTAGCCCGGGCATGGCCAGGGCCAGCTCCTCGGCCGCCACCTGGGCGGCGCGGAGATTTTCCATCTCGCCCTCTTCGATCAGGGTGCAAATCCAGTAAGCCTGATGCCCCGTACTGCAGTAGTGACGCACGCGCTCCAGCACCTGGTCGCGGCGCTCTTGAGCGATCAGGGTCGTGGTAACGGGTTTGCGGCCGGGCGGCAGCTCGTCTATCACCGACAAATCCAGATGGGCATAATGGCTCATGGCGAGGGTGCGTGGGATGGGAGTGGCCGTCATCACCAGCTGATGTGGCCGCAAATTCGGATCGAGGCGCGCCTTGTCCTGCAGCGCCAGACGCTGGTTCACGCCGAAGCGGTGCTGTTCGTCGATGATCACCAACGCCAGGTTGCGAAAGCGCACATCGGCCTGAAACAGGGCGTGGGTGCCAATCACCAGGCGGGCTTCCCCCGATTCAATCAAACCGAGGCTGGCCTCCTTGCCTTTGCCCTTGAGCCGACTGGTTAGCGACAGGACTTTCCAGCCGGCATCCGCGAACCAGCGCGAGAAGGTCTGCTGATGCTGATCGGCGAGAATTTCAGTGGGCACCATCAACGCTACCTGAAAGCCGGCTGCCAGCACCTGTGCCCCAACCAATGCCGCCACCAGGGTTTTACCGGAGCCAACGTCGCCTTGTAACAGGCGCATCATCGGATGCTGCTGCTCGAGATCGCGACAAATTTCCTCCACCACGCGCGTCTGGGCGCTGGTAGGTTGCAGGCCAAAGCGCTGCAGCAATTGCTGCTGCAAGCTGAGATCGTATCGAATCGCAGGCGCCCGATAGGCCTTGCTTTGATGACGCAGGCGCAGCATGCCGAGCTGGTGCGCGGTTAACTCCTCAAGGATCAGTCGCTGTTGCGCCGGATGGCGGCCTTCCTGCAACTCGGCGAGGTTGGCTCCCTCCGGCGGACGGTGCAGATAGCGCAAGGCATCGGCCAGCGACCAGCTGCTGCCGCCAATCTCGAGTTCGCTGAGCAATTCCCGGGGTGGCGTGGTCGAGAGCAGGGCCAGAGCCTGGTCGGTGAGTCCACGGAGGCGTGCCTGTGAAAGGCCCTCGGTTGACCCGTAAACCGGAGTCAGGGTGCTGGCCAGCGGGGTCGGCTGTTCGTCGAGAAAGCGATATTCCGGATGATAGATTTCTAGCCCGGCCCGCCCCGGTCGCACTTCGCCATAGAGGCGCAAACGGCGGCCGCGTTGAAAGCTCTGCAGCTGTGTCCTGTTGAAGTGGAAAAAACGCAATGCCAGCAGGCCGGTGCCATCGCCCACCTTGACCAACAGGCTGCGTCGACGGCCCAGCACTTGCTCGGCTGCCAGCACCTCGGCTTCGACCTGCAGGTTTTGAAAAACCTGAGCTGCTCCGATGGGGGTGATGCGCGTGCGATCCTCGTAACGCAAGGGCAGATGAAACAGCAGGTTTTCTACTGTGCAAATGCCGAGGCGATTGAGCTGAGCGGCAAGTTTGGCGCCGACGCCGCGCAGCGATTCGATGGGCAGCCTGGCTAGGGGGGATTCACCCGGCATGCTGTCGGCGAACCGGTGTCAGAGAGGAAGCTTGCAGCTTTTTATGGCCTCGCGCAGCGCATCGATGGCCTTGTGGCGTGGGAAGCTGGCGCGCCAGGCCAGTGCCACGGTGCGGCGCGGTGCCGGCCGGGTAAAGGGACGGGTGAGCAGGGATTTTTCCGAATAGAGCGCAGTCATGGCAGCAGACTGCGGCAGGATGGTAATACCCAGGCCCGAGGCCACCATGTGGCGTAGGGTTTCGAGAGAACTGCCCTCAGCGGCGGTGCGCAGGTTGGCTTTGTTGTAATCCATCGAAAGGCGCAGATTGGGACAGGATTCCAGCACCTGGTCCCGGAAACAATGACCTTCGCCGAGCATCAACACGTTCTCGTCTTCCAGATCCTTGCTGGAGATGCGCGCCTTGCCTGCCAGCTTATGACTAGCCGGCAGCAGCACCACGAACTCCTCGTCATAGATGGGCTGGGCGACCACGTCGGGCTCGGAGAAGGGCAGAGACACAATGATGACGTCCAGCTCGCCGTTGCGCAGTCGTCGACGCATGGTCGCCGTGTAACCTTCCTCAATGACCAGCGGCATCTGCGGCGCGATCTTCTGTAACTGAGGTATGACGTGAGGAATGAGATAGGGCCCGATGGTGAAAATCGCACCAACCGAGAGCGGGCTGGCGAGCTGATCCTTGCCCTGCGTGGCGAGATCCTTGATGGCCGAGGCCTGCTCCAGCACCACCTGAGCTTGCTTGACCACGGCCTCGCCGATAGGTGTCGGCTGCACGCGGCTCTTGGTGCGCTCGAACAGCGCTACGCCGAGCTCATCTTCCAGCTTTTTCACGGCGATGCTGAGCGTGGGTTGGCTGACATAGCAGCGTTCGGCGGCCTTGCCGAAATGCTGTTCCTTGGCCAGCATCACCACGTAGCGCAGTTCCGTGAGAGTCATGGGGCAACTAAAATGATAACTATCGAAAGCGCCACTCTAGCAGTTATCCTCAATCAATGAATAGTCCGAACGAGACGAATAAATCCCCGGTGCCGCAGCGATTGCTGTGTCTCGGATTTGGCGATCTGGCAGCCCGGCTGACGGCGGCATTGCCGCCACAGGAGTGGGCTATTTCGGGCTTGAGCCGATCGCAAAAAAGTTCGACTGTTGCCGGCCTGACGCAGGGTAACGCAGCGGACCCGGCGGCGCTTCGCGCGTTGCTGCAGCAGGATGTAAACCAGGTGCTGGTGACGCTGACGCCGGATGCACGCACGGAGCAGGCCTATCGGATGGCCTATCTCGATCCGGTCCGGCAGCTGGTGCTGGCGTGCCGGAAGCTTGGCATTGCGCCGCATCTGCTATTTGTCTCGAGCACGGCGGTCTATGCGCAGAACCGGGGCGAGTGGGTCGATGAAGCCAGTTCGGCCGAACCCCTGCAGTTCAATGGGCGCATCCTGCGCCAGGCTGAGCAGCTGCTGGAGTACAGCGAATTGCCCTATACCTTGCTGCGCTTTTCCGGCATCTACGGACGCAACGCGACAATACCGCCCCAGATGCCGTCACAGCGCAGTGGATTTTCGCCCGGACACTGGACCAACCGCATCCATGTCGACGACTGCGTTGGCTCTCTGGCCTTCGTACTCGATCGCTATGCCCGGGCGCAGCAGAGTAGTGGCCTGCTGGTTGCCAGCGACCGGCGCCCGGTGACCCAGGGCGCCATTGAGAATTGGCTGCGTGCCGCCCAGGGCCTGCCGCGCCAGACCTGGCATAAGTTGAAGGGTTCGGGCAAGCGTTGCTGCAGTGGGCAACTGCAGCGACTGGGTTACCGCTTTCAGCTAGAGGATTTCCGCCAGGCCTATGGGCGGGGCTGATAGATACCGATATTGTCGAGGCCGGCTTCCAGCAGCAGTTCAGCGTGCAGACGACTGAGCACGCCGCGTTCGCAATACAGCAGATGCAGACGATCCGCACTGAGTTGACTGGCGCGATGTTGCAGTTGGAAAAACGGAATGGTTTGCACTTCGCCATCCAGTTGCAGCGGCAATCGATCTATCTCCTCAGGGTGGCGAATGTCGATGACCAGAGCTTGCGCCGGCACCTGCTCGAAGCTTCGCACGCGCGGCTTCGGGCCAGCGTCTGCCAAATCCTCAACAGCAAGGAACTGGGCCTGGGCCAGGCATTGTTCGAGCAGATCCGGTGGCAGAGCAGATTCGGCTGCTGCAACGCGCTGTACCTTGGCTTCAGTAGTGGGACGTTCGCTGCCCAAGCCGCAATATTCGGGTAGGGAAGAAGCCAGATCGGCGGTACCGATCTGGCGTGCCAGGTCGATGATGGCACCCTTGTCGGTGGCTATGAGCGGCCGCAATACCGGCAGGCTGGCAGCCGCTTCGGTGACGCCGAGATTGGTCAAGGTCTGGCTCGATACCTGGGCCACGCTGTCGCCGGTTATCAGGGCTGGCAGCTTCAGGCGCTGCGCCACCAGACTGGCAGCTAGCAGCATCAGGCGCTTCAATAGAATGTTGGCGTAGCTGCCATCGACACCGAGGCGAATCTGCTCGACGATTTCCTGAAAGGGCACGGAGACAAAGGCCAGTCGGTGTGATCGGCCGAAGCGACTCCAAAGGTGATAGGCCGTTTGGCGCACGGCCAGTTCGTGAGCGGCGCCGCCCAGATTGAAAAAAATGAAATGGGTCAGCAAGCCACGTCGCAACATCTGGTAGCTTGCCACCGAGGAATCGTAGCCGCCGGACAGCAGCGCAAGAACACCACCCTGACTGCCGAGCGGAAAGCCGCCCAGTCCCGGCCAGGTCTGCTCCGGCACAAAGACACGTCGACCGCGAATTTCCAACTCCAGGGTGCGCTCCGGGTGGCGCAAATCGACCGTGGCCGAAGGGCAGTGTTGCAGCACCCAGGCGCCCAGCTCGCGCTCAGCGTCCACCGAGCTAAAATCCTGCTGGCCGCTGCGTTTGGCGCGCACGGCGAAACGGCGCTGGTCAAAATCCTCCAGGAGGGAGAGCGGAAGCTGGGGTGCAATGTCAGCCAGCTGCTCGAACCCGACAACTCGAGCGCGACTGAATTTGGCAATCCCTGGCGTGTTTTGGAGAATGGCTTCACATTGGGCCGCCTGCGCTGGCGTCGGATGATCCAACACAACCTCGATCTTTTCCCAGTCCTTGCCGACCTGGGCCGGGATGGCAGAAGCCTGCAATAGGCGCACCAAATTGTCGCGCAGCAGACCCGTCTGACGGCGGCGCACCGGCGGACTCTTCACAATAATTTCCGGAAAGAGTTTGACAATGAAGTGCATATTGGCCAGTTGCTGGTCTAGAATGACTCGGTTCGGCACCGCATTATAGTCAATACCCGGGCCGCGCAGCCGGCCGATCAGGATCGGAAGCGCACCAATATAAGGCATTAACTTCGCACAGTGCACCATAAAAGGGCATTCCCCTGGAGGTTCTGACTCCAAAGCGGGCAAAAAACAGGAAAATGTTGGCTTTTCAACATGGCATGTTATTTGCAGTATTTAGGGACGCGGTATTTGATTGGGGCTTGCGGGCCCGCGAGATGCATCCGATACACCGATTGATCAATTATTAACTGGAGAACAGATTCCATGAGCAACACGCTGAAGCTAATTTCCGAGACCGACGCCAAGTGGGTCGACCTCCGCTTCACTGACACGCGCGGTAAGGAGCAGCACGTCAGTATTCCGGTGGGTGATGTCAAGGATGAGAACTTCTTTACCGAAGGCAAGATGTTCGATGGTTCGTCCATTGCCGGTTGGAAAGGTATTCACGAGTCCGACATGATCCTGATGCCAGATGACAGCACGGCGGTGCTGGATCCTTTCATGGAAGACACCACCGTTATCCTGCGCTGCGATATCGTCGAGCCTTCGACTGGCAAGGGCTACGAGCGCGACCCTCGCTCCATTGGCAAGCGCGCCGAAGCTTATCTGACCAGCACTGGCCTGGGCGACACCGCCTACTTTGGTCCGGAACCCGAATTCTTCGTCTTCGATGAAGTGAAATACGGCTCAGATATCTCCGGTTCTTTCTTCAAGATTTTCTCCGAAGAAGCAGCCTGGTCTTCAGGTGCCGATTTTGCTGACGGCAACCTAGGCCACCGTCCCGGGGTGAAGGGAGGATATTTCCCCGTGCCTCCTGTTGATAGCCTGCAGGATGTTCGCGCTGCCATGTGTGCCGCCATGGAATCCATGGGTCTGCGCATTGAAGTGCACCACCACGAAGTGGCCACCGCCGGTCAGTGTGAGATCGGCGTCGGCGCCAACACTCTGACCAAGAAGGCCGACGAAGTTCAGATCCTTAAGTACTGCGTGCACAACGTCGCTGTGGCCTACGGCAAAACGGCAACCTTTATGCCCAAGCCGCTGGTAGGTGACAACGGTAGCGGTATGCACGTTCACCAGTCCTTTTCCAAGGGCGGCAAGAACCAGTTTGCCGGTGATGCCTATGCCGGCTTGAGCGATCTGGCGCTGTACTACATCGGTGGCATTATCAAGCACGCCAAGGCGCTGAACGCTATCTGTAACGCGTCCACCAACTCCTACAAGCGTCTGGTGCCGGGCTTTGAAGCGCCGACCATGCTGGCCTACTCCGCCCGCCACCGCGCTGCTTCGGTCCGTATCCCCTGGGTCCCATCGGTCGAGGGCAAGCGCATCGAAACCCGCTTCCCCGACTCGACCGCCAACCCCTACCTGGCCTTCTCAGCTCTGCTGATGGCTGGTCTCGACGGCGTGTTGAACAAGATCCACCCCGGCGATCCCGCTGAAATGGATCTGTACGAACTGAGCCCCGCAGAAGCCCGCGAAATTCCGCAGGTTTGCGCCTCTCTGGAGTCGGCCATGGCCGCCCTGGATGCCGACCGCGAATTCCTCAAGCAAGGCGGTGTGTTCACCGACGACGCGATCGACGCCTACCTGGGCCTCAAGCAACAGGAGCTCGACGAGTACCGCATGGCAACCCACCCGATCGAATTCAAGCTTTACTATTCGGTCTAAGGTTGGTCGCAACCCGACAGAAAAGCCCGCCCTCCGGCGGGCTTTTTCTTTTCACGACGCTGGCGTATTGTCCGTGCATGACACAACGCATGGCTCTGGTCTTCCTGCTGCTGTTTGCCGGACTGGTTCAGGCGCAGATCTATCGGGTGGTTACACCCGATGGCAGTGTCACTTACACCGATACCCCACCGGAGTACGTCGAAGCCGAAGAGGTCGAGCTGCCGGACATCATCATCATCCAGCCAGCCACTGATGTTCGCGGGGATGCTGCTCGGCAGAACGCAGATTCACCGGCGGCGATGCCATACAGCTTGCACACGCCGCGCATCATGCAGCCGGCTGAGCAGCAGGTGATTCCCCCTGGGCAGCGCCAGGTCAGCATTCAGGCCCGGGTCGATCTGGGGTTACCCAGCGGACACGCCTACCTGCTGCTGATCAACGGCAGCCCGGTGGGCTCGCCCGTCAATCAACCCAGCTGGGTCCTCGACAACCCTAATCCGGGCGAACAGCGCGCCCAGGTCGCCATCGTCGATACCCAGGGTCGGCGGCTAGCGGTGAGCGCCGTGCGTATTTTCTACGTGATTCGCTAGACCTCAGCATTGCTCCTCAGTCGAACAATGCACTATTCTGGTGCATGGAAATTTTCTGGCTTCCCGAACCGCGTAAAAGGCCATTCATGCGCCTTAATGCGGCCATCAATGTTGGCGCGAGAATTGCATAGCTTCTTAGCGGGAGCAATGCACAGACGCTGCGCAATTTCTATTTCATGGTGAATACGACCGGATGAAAGTCAGTCGCGCATTGCAGGAAAAGGTGTTGGGCAATCTCAACACGGCGGTATTTCTGATCAGATCGGACAGTGAAATCTGTTACATGAACCAAGCGGCTGAATCCATTGTGGGCATGAGTTTCCCTCGTGCCGAAGGCGCGCGGCTGGAAGCCTTGTTGTCGATGTCGTCCGATGATCTGCTGGCTATCGAAGCGGCGCAGCGGGACTTCCGCCCATTTACGCGGCGCCAGGCCCGAGTACGCGATGTGCAGGGAGTCGAGAAAACCGTGGACTACTCGGTCGTGCCATTGGACCTGGCGGAGGGAGCCTTTCTGGTGATGGAGGTACACGAGCTGGATCGCCTGATGCGTATCAACAGGGAAGAACTCCAGATTGCCGCCCACGACACCACGCGTCAGTTGGTGCGCGGCCTGGCGCACGAAGTAAAAAACCCGCTCGGCGGGATTCTCGGGGCGGCCCAGTTGCTGCACCAGGAACTAAAGGACGCCGAATTGCAGGAATACACCAGTGTGATCACCGAAGAGACCAATCGCCTGCGCAATCTGGTCGACCGCATGCTGGGTCCGAATCAGCGGCCCGAATTCGCTTTGCTCAATGTGCACCAGGTCGTAGAGCGCGTGGCAACCCTGCTGGAAGTGCAAACCCGCGGTCGGGTTCGCATCGTCAAGGACTACGATCCGTCGGTGCCGGAAATCATGGCGGACAGCGAACAGCTGATTCAGGCACTACTGAATGTGGCGCGCAATGCCATGGAAGCCTTGCTCGAAAGCGATACTGACGGTGCCGAGATCATTTTGCGCACGCGCGTGCAGTACCGCTTCACCCTGGCACATACGCAACACAGCACCATTGCGCGCATCGACGTCATCGACAACGGGCCGGGAATCGACGAAGCCTTGGTGGATGAAATTTTCTATCCGATGATCAGCGGTCGCGACAAGGGCACCGGCCTGGGGCTGTCCATTGCGCAGTCCATCATTCACGTTCACAAGGGGCTGATTGAGTGCAGTAGTCGCCCCGGTGAAACACAGTTTTCGATCTATCTGCCCATTGCCGACGAACATGTGATCGGTACAGCTGAGGCAAGCCAACGAACCAAGAGTAAAACAGCATGACGTCAGAACAGAAGGTATGGATTGTCGATGACGATAAATCCATACGTTGGGTATTGCAGAAGGCACTCAGCAAGGAGGATTTTCAGGTCCGCAGTTTTGCCAGCGGACGCGAAGTGGTGGATCAACTAGAATCTGAAGATGAAGTGCCGGATCTGATCATCAGCGACGTGCGCATGCCTGGACTCGACGGCATGGCACTGCTGGCGCAGTTGAGTCAGGAATTTCCCAATCTGCCCGTCATTATCATGACGGCGCATTCCGATCTGCAGAGCGCGGTCGATGCCTATCAGGGCGGCGCCTTTGAGTACCTGCCCAAACCTTTTGATCTGGAGGAGGTCATCAGCGTAACCCGCCGCGCTCTCGAGCATGCCAGCGACTCGGCTGGTTCCGCAGCCTCCCGATTATCTGAGGATCGCACCGAGATAATTGGTGAAGCCCCGGCCATGCAGGATGTGTTTCGCGCTATTGGCCGTCTGTCCAACTCCAATGTGACGGTGCTGATCAACGGCGAGTCAGGTACTGGCAAGGAACTAGTCGCTCGCGCTCTGCATCGCCACTCACCGCGGCGCGACAAGCCCTTCATCGCGCTCAACATGGCGGCCATTCCCAGCGATCTGATCGAGTCTGAACTCTTTGGTCATGAGAAGGGCGCCTTTACCGGCGCCACCACGCGTCGCGAGGGCCGCTTCGAACAGGCCAATGGCGGAACCCTCTTCTTGGACGAAATTGGCGACATGCCGGCCGAGGCCCAAACTCGCCTTCTGCGTGTGCTCGCCGACAGCGAGTTTTATCGCGTCGGCGGACATACCTCGGTCAAGGTCGATGTGCGCATCATCACGGCAACGCACCAGAATCTGGAAAAACTGGTCGAGCTGCATCGCTTTCGCGAAGACCTGTTTCATCGCCTCAATGTGATCCGCATTCACCTGCCGCGTTTGCGGGAAAGGGCGGTCGATATTCCGGCCTTGGCCGAGCATTTCCTGATGCTGTCGGCGCGCGAGCTGGACATGGAGGCCAAGCACCTGCTCAAGGACACAGCGCAGTATCTGCAGGGATTGCCCTGGCCAGGCAATGTGCGCCAGCTTGAGAACGTCTGTCGCTGGCTGACTG
>JAYQPQ010000034.1:0-19058 GCA_038145405.1 Porticoccaceae bacterium
CCAGTTGGCAATGTGCTGGCTGGAAATGCGCAGGGTGGCGCGATCTTCCATCAGGTTGACGTCGTTGATGTCGGGAACCTTGGAGCAGCCGATGCCCATCTCTACCCAGCGCGAGACATAACCCAGAATGCCCTGGATGTTGTTCATCAGTTCGCGCTCGATGGCTTCGTCGGACAGCTTCAGAGACTCCGGCATCAGCGGAATGGTGAGCAGGTCTTTCAGCGCAGCCGGCTGACGTGAACGCAGCTGCAGCTGAATATCGAATACATCGACCTGGTGATAGTGCAGGGCGTGCAAGACGGCCGCGGTGGGTGAGGGCACCCAGGCCGTGGTGGCGCCGGCACGCGGATGGCCGATCTTGGTTGCCATCATGCGCGCCATCTCGTCCGGCATGGCCCACATGCCCTTGCCGATCTGGGCGTGTCCAGCCAGACCGCAGCGCAGGCCGAGGTCGACGTTCTGGTTTTCGTAGGCGCGAATCCAGGGCTGATCCTTGATCTGCTCCTTGGGCAGGAAGGGGCCGGCCAGCATGCTGGTGTGGATTTCGTCGCCGGTGCGGTCGAGGAAACCGGTGTTGATGAAGACCACGCGTTCGCGCGCTTCGCTGATACAGGCCTTGAGGTTGAGCGTGGTGCGGCGCTCTTCATCCATGATGCCGATCTTCAGCGTATTGGGCTCCAGGCCGAGCATCTGCTCGACGCGGGCGAACAGGTCGCAGGTAAAGGCAACTTCCTCGGGGCCGTGCATCTTGGGTTTGACGATATAGATGCTGCCGGTCTGGCTGTTGCGCAGGGTGTTGTCTGGGCGCAGATCCAGCGAACCGATCAGGGCCGTGATAACGGCATCCAAAATGCCTTCGGGAACCTTGTTGCCGGCGTTATCCAGCATCAGGTCGGTGGTCATCAGGTGGCCGACGTTGCGGATCAGCATGAGTGAGCGGCTACGCAGGACGTAGGTGCCCTCGTTGTCGCGGCTGCGCAGGAAGCGGTCGCGGTTGAGGCTGCGCGTGACAGTCTCGCCGTTCTTCTCGAACTCGGCTTCCAGCGTGCCGCGCATCAGGCCCAACCAGTTGCGGTAGACCTCGATTTTGTCCTCGGCGTCGACGGCGGCAACCGAATCCTCGCAATCCATAATGGTGGTGAGCGCGGCTTCGATCTGAATGTCGTCGATGTGGGCCGGGTCCTTGGCGCCGTTGCGACCATGGCGGTTGAACTCGATTTCAACGTGCAGGCCGTGGCGGCGCAGTACCAGACACTTGGGTTCGTAGCGCGAGCCGTCGAAGGCGACGAACTGGCTCGGGTCCTTCAGGCCGGTGGAGCTGCCGTCGCCCAGGAAAACCAGGATATTGTTGTAGTAAACCAGGTAGCAAACGGCGTCCTTGTGCGAGCCGTAGTAGAGCGGGAAGTGGGTATCCAGAAATTCCCGCGCGCTCTCGATAACCTTGGCGCCGCGTTTCGGGTTGAAAGTTTTGCCTGCTGCCAGTTCGCCCGTTTGCGGGATCGTATCAGTGCCGTACAGGGCGTCGTACAGGCTGCCCCAGCGCGCGTTGGCGGCGTTCAGGGCGAAGCGGGCATTCTTGACCGGGACGACCAGCTGCGGGCCGGCCGTGGTGGCGATTTCGGCATCGACATTGGCGGTTTCGATGCTGAAGTCCTCGCCGGCATCGACCAGGTAGCCGATCTCGCGCAGAAAGGCTTCGTAAGCTGGGGTATCCATCGGTTTGCCGACGCGTTGCTGGTGCCATTGGTCGATCTGCTGCTGCAGCTGATCGCGCTTTTCCAGCAGGGCCTGGTTGCGCGGGGGGAATTCCTCGACCAGTTGTATCAGGTCGGACCAGAACAGCGTGGGGTTCTGCCCGGTCAGCGGCAGCACTTCCTCGTTGATAAAGCGGTAGAAGGCTTCGTTGGTAAGATAGCCCGGCTTGGTTTTTGCGATCTGGTCGAGTGCGTTCATTTGTCTGGCCTCAATTTCACAGGTCTAACAAGTGGATTGGATTGATTTCGCCCGCAGGACTTGTCAAATGGCGGCCAGTGTAGTGAAATTATCTGTGTAATTTCACATTTAAAATTACACAGTGTAAATTTTACATATGAAGAAAGCGGCAGGACTGATGCGCCAGGCCCATTTCCTGGGCACCAAGATTCGCAATTTGCGCAAACGCAACGGCCTCACCATGGAGGACCTGTCGGCGCGCTGCGTCAAACTCGACCCGGAGAAGGCGCCGTCGGTGTCCTATCTGTCCATGATCGAGCGCGGCAAGCGCACGCCCAGCCCGGACATGCTGGAAGTGATCGCGCGCGTCTTTCAGAAGGAAGTGGACTGGTTTCTCGATAACCTGCCGGAGACTGAAGCGGTGACGCCGGTGAAGGGCAGTCGCGGCGGAGTGGCCGGCATGGCGCTGGAACCCAACTTTCTGTTTTCACCGGACATCCTGCAGATTGTCATTCCCGAAATGCTGTCGCAGACCGGCACCTCGGGCCGCCAGTTTGCCCAGCTGCTGATACGTGCCTATCAGGAACACAACCAGAATCATTTCCCCGATCTGGAGCGCGCAGCCGAAGAGGTGGGTAACAAGCAGTTGCCACTCTCGGTGGAGGCGATGCGCGATATCGCTAAGAAAATGGGGCTGAAGCTGAAGTGGTTTACCGGCACGCCGGAGGAAGTGCGAGCCGAACTGCGCGGCGACACCAAGGCCGTGGTGAGTTCCTACTTTGTGCCGCCCTCGACCATCTATCTGAACCGTCTGCTGGAATCCCAGCCCAAGCGCCTCAAGTACGATCTGGCCGCGCACATTGGCCACTGCGTGCTGCACAACAAGGACGGTATGAAGAGTGTGATGATCGTGGGTAAGCGTCAGGGCAACTCGGTGGCCGAGGAAAACCCGGCGCTATCCGGCTCCACCGACCTGGACGTCAAGGACATCCTGCATGCCTGGCGCGATTTCGAATGCAGCTTCTTTGCGGGCGCCTTGCTCTGTCCGCGCATTCCCTTTCGCCAGTTGCTGGATCGCTTTGGCTATGAGGTCAGTGTCAACACCATGGCCGATGTCACCGAGTCGGTTGCCATGCGCCGTATGACGGCGGTGTCGCCCTATCCCTACTGGCACTATTTCGATGCCTACACGCCGGGCAAACTCAAGGCGGTGTATCGCGGCAATGGCATTCCCTTGCCCTGGGGCTTTGTGCAATCCATTCCCGACGCCTGTCGTCAGTGGGCCGTTTTCCACATGATCAACGACAAGCGCAAAAGCACCTCGACCCAGATTTCCGTGTTGGATGTAGCCGGCAAACCGCGCATCTATGCCTGCGAATCGGTCAAGGTGTCAGACCTGGCCGGTCAGCAGCACGTGCTGTGCGCCGGCGTCGATCTCAATCCTGGGATCGAAAACCAGGGCGGCGATGCCGAGGCCATGGCGGAAGAGATCAAGGCGCTCTGTGTGGAAGAGGGCGGTTCAGCACCGCTCAGCCCGGGCGTCAAAAGGGAACTGCAATCCCTGGGGCGCATTCTGAATATCAACTGGATCAATCGCGGCGTCGACAACCTGGCGCAGTTGATCTGCCGCCGCTGCGCGGTGTGTCCGCGGGATCCGCCTTGTCAGTAAAGTGATTTTCCTGCGGAAGGCAAATGGGCCAGCGGCCCAAATCACCTGCCGGTGGGGCGTTCCTTTTCTTTGTATGCCCAAAGAAAAGGAACCAAAAGAAAGGGCACCCGATGGCCTGGCCTGACGGCTGCCCTGCGATGCTCGCCAAAATCCGGGGCTGCGGAATTCGGCGTCGCCTCAAACAGTCCTCGCCCTGATCGGATTTTGCACTGCGCTTCTCGGCAGGCTCAACGGGAATGGGAAGAAGACCCCCTCTTTGCGCCAATTGGTGGGCTTGCTGAGGGCGTCCGCTGAACAGGGGCAAAATTCAGGGACGAATTTTGAGCCCTGTCGAGGCACGATGCGGAGTCAGGGCGACCCGTCGTGAAGCGGGCAAGCGAAGGCACCCGCAGGGCAAGGCCACCGGCGCCTGCGGGGGGTTCCGGGGGTGCGAAATCCCCGGGAAAGAGATCAGTTTGCTTTCCAGCCGAAGGCAATAAATCTATTGATTTGGAGCGCCCCGCCGCAGGTGATCGCCTTAGGCAAAAAAATTCCTATCTCGCGTCTACCGACAACCCGCTCACCCCATTACTGGCATCACCCAAAAAGTACAGATAGGTAGCCATCAGTTCCTTGGGAGCGGGCAGGGTAGCCGGGTCTTCCGCCGGGTAGGCCTTGGCGCGCATAGGGGTACGCGTGGGTCCCGGGTTGATGGCATTGACGGTGATATTCGAAGTGCCCTGCAGTTCGTCGGCCAGTACCTGGTTCAATCCTTCCACCGCGAATTTTGATACCGAGTAGGCGCCCCAGAAGGCGCGTCCGGTGCGTCCCACGCCGGAGGAAGTAAAGAGAATGCGGCCGGCAGGACTTTCCTGCAGCAGCGGCAGCAGGGCCTGGGTCAGCAGGAAGCCGGCATTGAGATTGACCTGCATGACTTCGAGCCAGGTGCTCGCCCGGTAGTTGGCAATAGGCGTGATCTGCCCCAGCAGACCGGCGTTGTGAGCCAGTCCATCCAGGCGCGATCCGGCGGATTCAATCTGTTCCGCCAGCGTTTCGTAGGTGGTCGGATCAGTGCTGTTGAGGTCGAACAGGCAGATGCCGGGCTGGCGTCCGCCCGCCTCGACGATGCGGTCGTATACCTGTTCCAGTCGTACCTGGTTGCGACCCAGCAGCAACACTTCGGCGCCATGGGCCGCGCACTGACAGGCCAGTTCGGCGCCAATGCCGGAACCGGCACCGCTGATCAGAATGCGCTTGTCGGCGAGCAGATCGGCCGGCGCCTGATAGTCGAGCCAGGGGGTCGCAGTCATGCCAGATAACTCCTTAGCAGGTCGGGCAGTTCTTCCGGGTGGTGGGCTATCCAGTCGGCGCCCCAGTCATGGGGGTTTTCGCCGGCATCGAGATAGCCGTAAGCCGCCGCCATGGTCAGGCAGCCCGCTGCCTTGCCGGCATCGATATCGCGCAGATGATCGCCGATATAAAGGCTGGTCGCCGGGTCGGCACCCAGACGCTGGCAGGCCAGCAGAATGCCACCCGGATGGGGCTTGGGTTTGCCGGTGTCTTCGGGACAAATCAGCACCTGGGGATTCAGCGCCAGACCCTGAATGATGGCTTTGCTGAAGGACGTCGGCTTGTTGGTGACAATACCCCAGGGGCGCTGATGTGCTTCGATCAGCGCCAGGCTTTCCGGCAGACCGGGAAAGGGCCGCGTGTGTTCCAGCATGGATTCGCGATAGTAGTCGAGCAGGCGCTGGCGCAATCCCTCGAAGCGGGGATGATCGGCAGAGATCTGAAAGGCTTGCGCCACCAGATTGGCCGAACCGTTAGAGACCATGGCGCGGATGCGCTCCAGCGCCAGCGGCGGTTCGCCTTCGTCGTTCAGCAGGCGGTTCAGTGCAGTGCGAAAGTCCGCTGCCGTATCCAGCAGTGTGCCATCGAGATCAAAGAGAACAGCACCTTTCGTCATGCGGGTTTGCGCGCATGCATCAGGTAGTTCACGGACACATCGCGATCGCTGAGGCGGAACTGGCGCGTGATCGGATTCATGATGATGCCCTTGATTTCGACCAGCTCCAGTCCGGCATCGCGCAGCCAGCCGGCCAGTTCGCTGGGTCGAATCAGCTTGCGGTAACTGTGCGTGCCGCGCGGCAGCAAGCCCAGCACATACTCAGCGCCGACGATGGCGAACAGAAAGGACTTGGGGTTGCGGTTGATGGTGGAGAAGTAGAGATCGCCGCCGGCGCGTGTCAGCTCGGCACAGGCGCGGATCACCGAGCCGGGGTCGGGCACGTGTTCGAGCATTTCCAGGCAGCAGAGAATATCGAAGCTGCCGGGCTGGGCCGCAGCGAGATCCTCGGCGGTACCGTGGCGGTAGTCGATCTGCAGTCCGGCTTCTTCAGCATGCAGGCGGGCAACGGCCAGCGGTGCTTCGCCCATGTCGATGCCAGTGACCTGGGCACCGCGGCGCGCCAGGTCTTCGCTCAGAATGCCGCCGCCGCAGCCGATATCGATCAGCTGCTTGCCGGCGACCGGCGATTTGCCGTCGATATAACCCGCGCGCAGCGGATTCATGTCATGCAGCGGACGAAATTCGCCCTCGGGATCCCACCAGCGTGCGGCGAGGTCGGCGAACTTGCGGATTTCTTCCCGGTCGACATTGCTCATGCCAGGTCTCTCCCGATCTTGTGGCTCCAGATTTCCGCGCTGCGATGGATTTCCTGCGCATCCAGGCTGGTGAGTTCGCCGCGATCCAGCAGCAGGCGACCGGCTACCCAGAGGTGGCTGACTTCCCGACCGGTGGCGCAGTAAATCAGCCAGGACAGCGGCTTATAGAGCGGCAGCGAGGGGGTGTTGGACAAATCGAAGGCGGCGATATCGGCCTGCTTGCCAACCTCGAGCGAGCCGATGCGATCTTCGCAACCCAGTGCGCGCGCGGCATTAATGGTGGCCATGGCCAGCACCTGCTCGGCGGAACAGGCATCGGCGCGCTCGGCCACGGCCTTGCCCAGCAGGGCAGCGGTGCGCATTTCGCCGATCAGATTGAGATCATTATTGCTGGCGGCGCCATCGGTGCCCAGGCCGACATTGATGCCGGCATCGAGCAGCCGCTGCACCGGGCAAAGTCCGCTGGCAATCTTCAGGTTGGATTCGGGACAGTGCACCACATGCGCATGGGTCTGCTGCAAGTCAATGATGTCCTGATCGTCGATCTGAGTCATATGCACGCACTGAGTGCGCGGACCGATCAAGCCCATGCTGTTCAAGCGATGCAGCGGGCTTTCGCCATGGCGTTGCCGGTAGTCGACCACCTCGCCGGCGGTTTCGTGCAAATGAATCTGAATGGCAGCGTCCAGCTCGCCAGCCAGTACGCCGACCTTTTCCAGCATGCGGTCATCCAGGCTGTAGGGCGCATGGGGGCCAAAGGCGACCTGAATGCGGTCTTCGCCCTTAAAGCTGTCGTGCACCTCGAGGCCGCGACTCAGATATTCCTCGGCACTCCTGGCCCAGGCCGTTGGAAAGTTCATGACCGGGAAAGCAAGCTGGGCGCGCATGCCGCTTTGTGCGGCGACTTGGCCGACCTGGTCCGGGTAGAAGTACATATCGGCAAAGGTGCTGGTGCCCGTGCGAATCATTTCGGCACAGGCGATGCGCGTACCGTCGCGCACGAAAATTTCGTCGACCCAGTTTTTTTCCGCCGGCCAGATGCATTGCTCCAGCCAGCCGGGCAGGGCCATGTCATCGGCATAACCGCGCAGCAAGGTCATGGCGGCGTGGCCGTGCAGATTGATCAGGCCGGGAATTAGCAGATGATTCGGCAGCTCGATGCGTTTGGCGTTTGGGTAGCGTTGCAGGGCCTGGTCGTGCGGCACGATGGCAGCCAGGGTGTCGCCGCTCAGCGCCAGGGCGTGCTGCTCGAGCACTTGCCCGCTGGGCACGACCGGAATGATCCAGCGCGCCAGCAGGATACAGTCGACGCTCGATGTCACTCTGCGGATTCCATGTAGGCGCTGAGGGGTAGGCAGGTGCACACCAGATTGCGGTCGCCGTAGACATTGTCGATGCGATTCACCGGCGGCCAGTACTTATCCTGGCTCATGCCGGGCAGCGGACACACGGCTAGCTCGCGCGGGTAGGGGCGGCTCCACTCGGCATCGGTCAGATCAGCCAGGCTGTGCGGCGCACGCACCAGTGGGTTGTTGTCCAGCGGCCACTCGCCTGATTCGACGCGGGCAATCTCATCGCGAATTTTTAGCATGGCGTCGCAGAAGCGATCGAGCTCGGCCAGGGATTCGCTCTCAGTCGGTTCAATCATCAAGGTGCCGGGCACCGGGAAGGACATGGTGGGGGCGTGGAAGCCGTAGTCCATCAGACGCTTGGCGATGTCTTCCTCGCTGATCCCCAGTCCGTTCTTGATCGGCCGGATATCGATAATACACTCGTGTGCCACCAGACCGCTGCGTCCGCGATAGAGCACCGGGAAGGCGGCATCCAGTCGGCGCGCAATGTAGTTGGCATTGAGAATGGCGATCTCCGAGGCCAGCTTGAGCCCCTGCGGACCCATCATGCGGATATACATCCAGGAAATGGGCAGGATGGCGGCTGAGCCGGCCATAGCGGAGGATACCGCGAGCGGCGTGTCGCTGCTGCCTTCGCTCAACGGGTTGCGCGGCAGGAAGGGTGTCAAATGACTGCGCACACCGATGGGGCCCATGCCCGGGCCGCCGCCGCCGTGCGGGATACAAAAGGTCTTGTGCAGGTTGAGGTGCGACACGTCGCCGCCAAAGCGGCCGGGTTCGGCCAGACCGACCATGGCGTTGAGGTTGGCGCCGTCGATATAAACCTGACCGCCATGCTCGTGCACCAGATCGCAGATGCGCCGAATGTCTTCTTCAAACACACCGTGGGTCGAGGGATAGGTCACCATCAGCGCGGCCAGGTTGGCACTGTACTGCTGCACCTTGGCCTGCAGATCGTCCAAGTCGACATTGCCCTGTTCGTCGCAGCGCACGACGACCACCTTCATATTGACCATCTGCGCGCTGGCCGGGTTGGTGCCGTGCGCGGATTCCGGAATCAGACAGACATCGCGCTGGCTTTCGCCGCGGCTGCGATGGTATTCGGCAATGGCCAGCAGGCCAGCATATTCGCCCTGCGAGCCGGCATTGGGTTGCAGCGACATGGCGTCGTAACCGGTGCAGGCGCAGAGCATTTGCTCAAGCTGGCGGAACAGTTGCTGGTAGCCGTGCGTCTGCTCCTCGGGCGCGAAGGGATGCATCTGTGCAAAGCGCGGCCAGGTGATGGGTAGCATCTCGCTGGTGGCGTTCAGCTTCATGGTGCAGGAGCCGAGCGGAATCATGGCCTGGTTCAGCGCCAGGTCGCGGTGCTCCATGCGGCGCAGGTAGCGCAGCATCTCGGTTTCGCTGTGATGCGAATTGAATATGGGATGGGTCAGATAGGCAGACTGACGCTGCAGCGTGGCGGGAAAGGCTTCCGTCACCTCGGATGTCAGGCTGGCACCAAAGAGCGCCAGCAATTGCTCCAGCTGGGCCTCGGTATGAGTTTCATCCAGGCTGATGCCGAGCGCGTCGGGCAGCACGCGCAGATTGATGCCGGCTTTGCGGGCGGCGCCTTCCAGCGAGGCAGTCTTGTGTCCGCTTTCCACACACAGGGTGTCAAACCAATGTTCGTAACGCAGTTTCCAGCCGGCCTGCTGCAAGGCTGCGGCGACGCGTCCTGCCTTGGCATGCACCTCGCTGGCGATGCGGCGAATTCCCTCGGGGCCATGATAAATGGCATAGGCGGCAGCCATGACGGCCAAGAGCGCCTGCGAGGTACAGATATTGGATGTCGCCTTCTCGCGACGAATATGCTGTTCGCGGGTTTGCATGGCCATGCGCAGGGCGAGGCGGCCGCGTGCGTCGATGGAACGGCCGATAATGCGTCCGGGCGCGCTGCGCTTGGCGGCATCGCGGAAGGCAAAGAAGGCGGCGTGCGGGCCGCCAAAGCCCATGGGTACACCAAAGCGTTGGCTGGAGCCGATGACGGCATCGGCGCCCATTTCGCCCGGCGGCTTGAGCAGGGCCAGGGCGAGCAGGTCGGACGCCACCACGGCAAAGCCGCCCTTGGCGTGAATGCTGTCGATCTGGCCACTGAGGTCGCGCACCTGGCCGCTGCTGCCGGGATACTGCAGCAGTGCGCCAAAACAATCGGGAATGCCGGCCTCGGCGTCGCCCACCACGACCTCGTAGCCAAAGAAGCGCGCGCGGGTGCGCAACACGGCCAGTGTTTGCGGGTGGCAATCCTGATCGACGAAAAAAACATTGGAGGCATTGCTGCGTTGCTGGCGCCGCGCCATGGTCATGGCTTCGGCAGCGGCCGTACCCTCGTCCAGCAGTGAAGCGTTGGCCAGATCCATGGCGGTGAGATCGATCACCACTTGCTGGAAATTCAGCAGCATCTCCAGGCGGCCCTGCGAAATTTCTGCCTGGTAGGGCGTGTAGGCGGTGTACCAGCCCGGGTTTTCCAGCAGGTTGCGCTGGATCACAGCCGGCGTGTGCGAGCCGTAATAACCCATGCCGATAAAGTTGAGCGCCAGCTGGTTCTGCTCGGCCAGTGCTGCCAGCTCGGCCAGGGCATCGGTTTCCGCCAACCCCTCGGCCAGATCCATGGGCTCGGTTTTGCGAATGGCAGCGGGCAGCGTTTTGGCGACCAGCTCATTTAGATCCGCCAGACCCAGCAGGTCCAGCATGCGTCTTTGCTCGCTCGGGTCGATACCTATGTGACGATAAATGAAAGGGCTCAAGGGTGATTCCGCGGGTTGGGTCATGCCATAAATAAGTCAGGGGGAGTCGGTTGCTGACTCCTGGGGTTCCTCATAGGAAATTCGGTTGACGTACACCGTGCGGGTGCCGGCTGCCGTGGCATAGGATACCTCGTCGTCCACCCCTTTCCCAAGTAAAGCTTTAGCCAGTGGCGAGTCGATGCTGATCCAGCGCTTTTTCGGGTCGATTTCGTCGTAGCCGACCAGCCGCACCCAGCTGCTGACGCCATCGGTGTCTTCGCTCTCCACCCAGGCGCCGAAGTAGATGCGCGAGCGGTCGCGTGGCAGGTCGGCAACAATCTGCAACTGTTCCAGGCGCTTGGTCAGATAGCGTACCCGGCCATCGATCTCTCGCAGGCGCTTCTTGCCATAGATGTAGTCGCCGTTTTCCGAGCGGTCGCCATTTGCCGCCGCAGCCTGCACGGCCGCGGTAACCTGCGGGCGCTCCTCTTTCCACAGTTGGCGCAGTTCGGCGCGCAGTTGCGCGGCACCGGCTGCCGTGATGTAGGGCGAACTGGCGGCCTGGGGCGGGCGCCAGCGGCTCATACCACTTCTCGCGACAGATCCAGTTCGATACCGCTGGTATTGGTAAAGCCGAAGACCTGGGCATAAAAGGCCAGTTCGCGCAGATAGCTGTCGACAATGGTCTCCGCCATGCGAAAGCCATGGCCCTCCTCGGCATAGGTCTGGAACCAGGTGGCGATGCCCCGCTGCTGCAGGGCGCGCGCCATGGCGCGGGTCTGTTCCGGTGGCACCACCTTGTCGCGCAGGCCCTGAAAAAAGATCACCGGGCAGTCGATGGCTTCGTGATGCAGCAGAGGCGAACGGCGCAGGTATTCATCGCGACCCTCGGGCCAGGGCGCAATCAAGCCATCCAGATAGCGCGACTCAAATTTGTGGGTTTCCTCGGCCAGTGCCAGCAGATCGCCGATACCATAAATGCAGCAACCGGCATTAAAGGTGTTGCCAAAGGCCAGCGCCGCCAATACGGTAAAGCCGCCGGCACTCGAGCCGCGAATTATGAGCTGATCGCCATTCACCCAACCCTGCGCCACGGCGTATTCCGCCGCGCGGCAAGCATCGGCCACATCGGCAATACCCCAAGATCCGCGCAGGCTGTGGCGGTAATTTTTGCCAAAGCCGACGCTGCCGCGGTAGTTCACGTCCATAACGGCAAAGCCTCGGCTGGTCCAGAACTGCACCTTGAGGCTGAGCATGGAACTGGTCGCACCGGTCGGCCCGCCATGACAGAGCACCACCAGGGGTGGCTTACTGTCCGCTAGGCCGCTGAACTTCGGATTGTGCGGCGGGTAAAAGAAAGCGTGGGCAATCTGCTCGTCGCTAGTCGGAAAGCTGACCGGGTTGGGGCGCGAGATGGCCTCCACCGGCAGCGGCATGCTGGAAGCGGCGTGCAGACGTTTAAATTGCAGGGCCCGGCTATCCAGATGCAACAGCGTTTGGGATTCGATTGGCGAGGCGGCGATCACCAGTGCCTGATGGCCGTCGCCAGAGAGGCCGCTCAGGTGAGTGAAGGGCAGCTTAAAGAGTTCCAGGCTGCGATCGGCATGAATTTTGACCAGATGCCATTCGCCCAGTTGATTTACACAGCACAGCAGGCCGTCTTCGGTGAACGCCCAGGTCGATTGGTTGAATACCCAGAGGGGCAGGCCGCATTCGGCTTCGAGCTCGGTGAGCGCACGAATACCGTGCGCGGCTGACCAACGATAAAGATTCCAGAACTCGCCAAAGTCGGCGACGAATACCAGCTCGCCCTCTGCCGACCAGCCCGGCTGGAATACGGAGACCTCGGCGTCGTTGACCAGGGTTTCCGGCTCCTGGGGGTGGCCCGCTTCATCCATTCGGGCGACGACAAGCTTCGAACTGTCCCAGGGCATATGGGGGTGGTTCCAGGCAATCCAGCACAGCTGCGAGCCATCGGCGCTGAGTCGAGGATAGGCATAGAAATCGTCGCCCTCCACCAAGACTTCGATGTCCTGCGCGGGCTCCAGTGAAATAGCAACCAGCGAGGTGATGGCTTCCCGGGCCGCAGCGCGATGATCTTCACACACCGCCAGCAGCCTCTGGCGCCGGCTGTCGAAGTGGAAATCGGCGTAGCGCCGACCGTCGTTTGGGGTCAGGGCGAGTGGCGCAGAGGCCGGCTGATCAAGATCGATGCGATAGACGGCCTGATCGCTGTCGTTGGCGAAAACGGCAAAGCGGCCCGCCAGTGTCCAGGCCCCGCCGCCGTATTCCTGAGCGCGGCTGCGGGCGGAAAAGCCGCTCGGCAGGAGATCAGTTTTCTGCTCGCCATGATGCCGCACCAGCATACTCCGGCCCTTGTCCCAGGGGCGACTTTCCAGCCAATAGATGGCTTCACCGCGCAGAGCGGGCTCGGCCAGGCTGGCGTTGCCGCGCGCCAGCATCTCAGGCGTGACCAGCGATTGCCAGGATCCGTAGGCTGCAGTCTTCAACCTCCCGCCGCCTTGACCTGAAAGCCCTGCTTGCTGAGGTAGTGGATGATTTTGTCGCGATGATCGCCCTGGATTTCAATGCTGAAATCCTTTACGGCACCGCCGCCGGCACAGAGCGACTTCAGCTGTTTGCAGATGTCCTTGAGATGGGCTGCCGGCAGGCCGTCGACCACGGTCACGGTTTTGCCGCCGCGGCCCTTGGTTTGACGGCTGACGCGCACGATATCGTCGGTAATTGGCGCTTTTTTCGACCCCGGTTCGACTGGCTTGATGCGGCCAGTTGCCGTGGAGTAGACCAGGCGAGAGGAGCTCATGATGGTGATTCAGCATCCAGGTAAGGAGCGGGCATTATAGAAAAATGTCCGCATCAATGTGATCGGGGCGACGCCACTGGCTATAATTCGCGCCTTCGTTACACAGCAGCCTTCATGTCCAGTCTCAGCCAGCAGATCATCCAGCGTCGAACCTTTGCGATTATCTCGCACCCCGACGCGGGCAAGACCACCATGACCGAAAAGTTGCTGCTGTTCGGCAATGCCATTCAGGTAGCCGGTGCCGTGAAGGCCAAGCGCGACGGCCGCAAGGCTACGTCTGACTGGATGGCCATGGAGCAGGAGCGCGGCATTTCGGTGACCACCGCGGTGATGCAGTTCCCGTACAAGGGCCGCATCGTCAATCTGCTCGATACGCCCGGCCACGAGGACTTTTCCGAAGACACCTACCGCACCCTGACGGCAGTGGATTCGGTGCTGATGCTGATCGACGCCGCCAAGGGCGTGGAGGACCGCACCATCAAGCTGATGGAGGTATGCCGCATGCGCGATACGCCCATCGTCAGCTTTATTAATAAGATGGACCGCGACACGCGCGACCCCATTGAGGTGCTGGACGAGATTGAGTCGGTGCTGAGGATCGGCGCTGCGCCCATCAACTGGCCGCTCGGCATGGGCAAAGAGTTCAAGGGTGTTTACGACCTCTATACCGACACGCTGCACGTCTATAAGCAAGGACAGGGCAGCCGCATACCCGAGGACATTCGCATTCAGGGCCTGCAAAGCCCGGAAGTCGACCAGCTGCTGGGCAGCTATGCCGACGATACGCGCTATCAGATTGAGCTGGTGCGCGGTGCCACCCAGGATTTCGATCTGGAGGCCTATCGCCGCGGCAACCTGACCCCCGTGTTCTTCGGCACCGCCCTGGGCAACTTTGGCGTGCGCGAAATGCTCAACGACTTTGTCGAGTGGGCGCCGTCGCCTCTGCCGCGTTCCACCGACCTGCGTGAAGTGGCCGCCGGCGAGCCGAGCTTTTCCGGCTTTGTATTCAAAATTCAGGCCAATATGGACCCGCGTCACCGCGACCGCATGGCCTTTTTGCGCATCTGCTCGGGAAGCTATACCAAGGGCATGAAAATCTTCCAGGTGCGCACGGGCAAGGACATGAAGATCGCCGATGCAGTGACCTTTATGGCCGGCGAGCGTGCCGCCGTCGAAGAGGCGGTATCGGGCGATATCATCGGTTTACACAACCATGGCACTATCCAGATTGGCGATACCTTTACCGCGGGCGAGACATTCCGCTTTACCGGCATTCCCAATTTCGCCCCCGAGCTCTTTCGTCGCGTTATCTTGAAAGACCCTTTGAAAATGAAGCAGTTACAGAAGGGTATTCAGCAGCTTTCTGAAGAGGGTTCCGTGCAAGTCTTCTTCCCGTTGCGCAACAATGAGATCATCGTCGGCGCCGTCGGCACCCTGCAGTTCGACGTAGTGGCCTACCGCTTGAAAGACGAATACAAGGTCGATGCGATCTATGAGCCGGTCAATATCTTCACTGCGCGCTGGGTGCACAGCGACAATGCCAAGGCACTCGAAGAACTGCGCCGCAAGGCCCACGATGGCCTGGCTCAGGACGGTTCCGGTTTTCTTGCCTACCTGGCGACCAGCCGGGTCAATCTGAGCCTGATGGAAGAGCGCCACCCCGATGTCCAGTTCAAGGCCACCCGCGAGCACTGAGCGAACCGATTCACCCATCCAGGTCAGCTTTTCTGGCCAGGCTCCCATGTTGGGTTCGGCCTTTCTGCGCGGCTTTGGCCGCTGGGCCCTGCGCTTGATCGGCTGGCGTTTGACCGGATCGGTTCCTAATAACCCCAAGGTGCTCTTTGCCTTGGCGCCCCACACGTCGAACTGGGACTGGGTGATTGGCATGTTTGCCCTGTTGGGTGTCGGCTTTAAGGCGACCTATCTGGCCAAGCACAGCCTGTTTTTCTGGCCGCTGGGCAATCTGATCCGGGCCACCGGCGGGGTGCCGATCAATCGTGCCGATCCGCGCGACACCGTTGATCGCATCGTCGATGAATTCAATCGGCAGGCTGTGCTCTATTACGGGCTGGCGCCCGAGGGTACGCGCAAAAAGGTGGTGCGCTGGAAGACCGGCTTTCTGCGTATTGCCCAGCGCAGTGGGGCAGCGCTGCTGCTGGTGTCCATGGACTATCCCAGCAAAACCATCCACATCGGCCCCGAGTTCAAGCCCAGCGGCGACCTGGAGCGGGATCTGGATGAGATCATGCAGTACTTCCGCGCCTTCCAGGGCAGAAATCCGCATTTGCAAAGCTGATTGCCGACGCTGCTGAAACCCCTATCACCCAGGCTGCACTGGCGGCTTTTGCCCCTGCAATGCCTAACAACCTGGATATGAGCCGCCCTTCGCGGCGGCTTTGTTTGTCTCGACCGAATCCGTAATCCGCAGGGTGCCGGATTTCAGCTTGGCGCCCGTTATTCTCCTCCCAGAATGATAAAGACCACGCATAGAATTAAATTGACACTATCCGGTACCAGTGGTTACCTTTGAAACGACCCTATTAGGGCTTAAGGCGGTAAATTTGTGCTTGAGACAAGAAAACGAAATTTTTTCCTTGGCTTAATTTGTAGTACTGACTATTCAGTATTTAATCCACATAAAGCCGGCCTTAGCTCTAGGTGTTGGGGTGCGTATGAAACTAATTAGTTCACTTGCGGAAAACGCAACTTGGAGGGTTAAGAAATGGCAAATGTCAAAATACATACTGCCGGGGCAAGGTTTGCCCAAGGCAAAGATGGCGGAGGGCGCGACGGAATAAAGTATGCCTTCGTAGCATGTTCAGTGGCGCTCGTGTTTCCTTTGCTGTCAGCTTCGCTGCAAGCACAGGACGTACAAAGCTCCCAGTCGATTGAAGAGATTGTGGTTCAGGGAACAGCAACCGGCACCGGTATCCGCGGTGTGGCCCCGGTGGGTTCCCAGACCCTGACTTTATCGCGAGAAAGCCTGCTGGAGTCCCCAGTGCGCAATGCAGCGGAAATTATTCGCGACCTTCCCCAGGGTTCCCAAATTGATACCGGTATCGCTGAGGCCGACGGACGCGCACCGGGAACACGTGGGGTGAATCTGCGTGGTTTGGGTTCCAATACCACCCTGATGATGCTGGATGGCCACCGTATTGTCGGCCAGGGTGTGAACAGCATCGCACCGGACCCGACCATTATTCCCTTTGCCGCTATTGAGCGGGTGGAAGTGGTGCTGGACGGCGCCTCATCGGTTTATGGTTCTGATGCCGTGGCCGGCGTGGTCAACTTCCGCATGCGCAGTGACTTCGAAGGCTACGACCTGCAGGTCAGCGGCTCCAATGGCATCGCCGATAGCGCTAAGGTGGAGTTTGTGGGCGGCTGGGATATTGGCGGCATCGCCAATCTGATGATTGGCCTGTCGAAAGAGTATCGCGCTTCCATCCCCGGCAATGCGCGCGGCTACTTTATGCAGGATCTTACGCAATACGGTGGTCCTGACAATCGCGTGATAGGGTCGAGACCTACGGCTGGTCCGCTTGGCCTGATCAGGGCGAACCAAAACGATCCGATCTTCGGCATTCCCGCAACCTGGACGGGCGTCACCGTGACTTCCTTTACCGATCCGGATACGAACATAGTCTATCCCCTGTCGACGCCGATTCGGCGTCCGACCTTGGCGGAAATTCAAGCAGCGCCGCTGGATATCGCCGACGCGGGCGATTACTCCAAGTACCAGGGTAACAATGATCAGCGCAACGCCTTTTTGCGTTTTGGCGTAGACCTGACGCCTGATCTGCGTTTGAGCTACACCGGCATGGTCAGCAAGCGCTTCTCCAATAGCACCAATTACGGTCGTCTTGAAATCAATGTGACGCGCTATAGCCCTTATTGGATTCCAGGGCTGACTAATAGAAGCCAATACACCATCGTGACCAATCCGCAGGAGAATGGTATCAACTGGTTTGCGCGCAACTTTACCCGCACCTATAACCACTATGTGGATATCGCCTACGACATCGGCGAGTGGCAGTTGACGAGCTCGGTATTCCAGGGCGAGACCAAGGGCAGCGACCTGAATGATCCAGAGCGCAACAACGCCGCCATCACCCATGATCCGGCCGGTACTCCGGATGGCTATTTCAACTACGCTGAAGTGGGTGTCGACGCCAGCGGTATTCCCCGCGGTGGCAATCCCGAGTGGTTTAACCCCTATCTGCAAGGCCCTACGAATCCCGCACAGCCCGACTACATCAGCAAGCTGAGTGGCCGAACCCTGCGCTGGGGCGAGCAATGGCAAGCAGGTGCCAACGTCCGCTTTGAAGGTCCCATCATGGACATCGCTGGCGGCACCGTGCGCGGTTCTGTCGGTGCTGAATATATCGACAGCAACCACTGGCTGTGGCTGCCGCAGTCGGTGCGTAACTATCCGGATGCTCAGGGCAATGTGCCGGTTTACGATTTGCGCGACACCCGCATTGAGCGTGAAGTCGGCTCAATCTATGCAGAGCTATATGTACCCCTTATTGGCGACACCAATGCGATGCCTGGCGTTCAGCGTCTGGATGTCAGCCTTTCGGTGCGTCGCGATAACTATTCGGATATGGGTGAGACCACCAATCCGCGCTTTGGCGTGACCTGGGATGTCAACGATGATCTGAGCCTGCGAGCCAGCTTTGGTTCCGCCTTCCTGGCGCCGACACTGGATCAGGTGAACCCCGGTACCAACGGGACGCTCGGTCGCCAGGAACTGCGCTACACGGCAGGCATTCTGGATGCCGATATTATGGAAACCCAACCGGGTACGGATCGTATCGACGTCGCCAGCGCCAGTGGTAAAAACCCCGACCTGGGTCCCGAAACGGCTGACATGTGGTCAGTAGGATTTGACTACTCGCCCTATCAGGTCGAGGGATTGTCTACCCAGTTCACCTACTACAGCATCGACTACACGGATAAGATCGGCAATGCGCCTGGCATCACCAACATCTTCCGCAATGCCACGGATCGTGAGCTTCTCGATCCTTTCCTGCACAAGTTCACCCAGCCCGCGACCTGCGTCAACGGGGTGCTGAGCAGCTACAGTCCGGATCTTCTGAAGTGGCTGTCGCCGGAGTACGGCATTGTGCGCTTTGTTGGCGATTCGGATGACTGCAACCTGTCAGCCCTGGTTGATCGCCGCTTGCAGAATGTCGGCACCGTCACCCAAAACGGCATCGATGTCCAAGCCAGCTACGACTGGGATTCTGATTGGGGACTTTTCCGCCTTAGCGGGAATCTGGCCAAAATTCTCCAACTGGAAGAGCAGCTTATCCAGGGTGGCCCAACCTTCGACAATCTGGACCGCATCGGCTACCAGACTTCCACGCGGGCTACGGCACGTCTGGGTTGGTTGAGAGACAACTGGAGTGCAGCCCTGTCTGCCAAGATCGAGGGCAGTTACGACAACGACCAGCATCCGTCAGGAAACACCGTGACGGTGGATGCCTGGACGACCTGGGATGCGACCCTGTCCTACCGCACGCCGGATGACGACTCGTTACTGGGCGGCATCAGCGTTTCTCTGGGCATTCAGAACCTGTTGGATGAAGATCCGCCGATCGTCTTGCACGATGACGAAGTGATCGACACCTCGGTGCACAATCCCTTTGGTCGCACCGTGCGACTGGAGATTGGCAAACGCTTCTAACCTAAAGTCCTCTTGCTATCCTCTCCATGGATAGAACTTAAGCCGCCCCAACCGGGGCGGCTTTTTTTTTGCAAGATTTGTATCAAAAGATGGGTGATGCCCGGTTCTGAATTGACATCGATTGAAAATGGGGGCTAAAGTAGTACCGAACCGGTTGTACAAACGAAAAGCAAAAAACCGGTGG
>JAYQPQ010000035.1:0-18345 GCA_038145405.1 Porticoccaceae bacterium
GCTATAGGGATGGCCCGCCGGGAATGCGCCCCTGAGTATGGTTTCCCAGGCACCGCCGTAGGGCTCGTTTTCACTCTGGCGCAACTCGTTAAGCACCACGCCCTTCTGTTCGTCCAGCTTGCCCTGGTCGATGACGCCAAGCAGGTGCCCCATGCGGTCGGATTCCATCCACAGCACCATGTCCAGCGCAGGTGTCGGCACGTTCTGGAAATAGTTGGTGCGGTCAAAGGATGTGGTGCCATTGCGATCAGTCGCGCCGGCAGCTTCCAAGGGGAGGAAATATTCGTCGTTATAGTTTTCCGAGCCGTTGAACATCAGGTGCTCATAGAGATGGGCAAAGCCGGTGCGGCCCGGCTGCTCATCCTTGGAACCGACGTGATACCAGACGTTGACGGCGACGATGGGCGCTTTGTGATCCTCGTGCACCAGCAAGGTCAGGCCGTTGTCCAGGCGATAGCGGGTGAAGGGAATATCAATCTGTTCGACGTACTGCGCCTTGGCCGACGTCGCACACCCCAGAGCAACCAATAATGTCAGGCCCAGGTGTCTCATGAGTCCCTCTCCTCATTCTTCTTCATCAGGTGTTGCACCAGCTTCACTATGGCTACCAGCAGCGCGGCAGGCACCGCGATCAGCAGCACCAGGGCGAGGCTGATCAAACCCAGTTTAACCAGTTCCTGCGGCGCCACCTGGTAATTGTTTATGGCCACGAAGCACATACCGCCGCCAAGCAGCAGTGCCATCAGCAGGGGACGTCTGGTCCAACCGGAAAATCTTAACTTCATGGCGCTAATCACATCGCTCCCACTGCCTGCTATACATGGCAGCCCGATCGCGCACCCGCGACGCAGCCTGTAATAGCCAATCCTTGCCGCGATAGGTGCCCGAACGATAGCCGCCGTGACCCTCGTGGTAGGCCAAGTAAAGCGAGTAGGCATCGGTGGCCGACAAGCCCAGTTCGCGCCGGCTCACGCCGTTGTACCAACCAATGAAATCGATGGCATCGTCGAAGTCATCGCGATCGCCGCGACGCCCGACGCTGCTCTCGTACCAGCGCCAGGTCTCGTCTTTAACCTGGGCATAGCCGTAGGCGCTGCTCATGCGCCACCAAAGCGGAATTCCCAGAAAGCGCACGCGCGGCGGCTTGGCGTCGTCTACGAAGGCTGATTCCTGATACATGATGGCCATCATGACCGGCACCGGCGAACCCCAGCGGCGCTCGGCGCGCTCGGCATCGCCCTTCCAGCCCCACTTCTGATCAAAAATCTGACAAATATCATCGGGGTTGTTGGGCGGCCCGAAGAAAGCACAGCCGCCCAGCAACAGGCTTATCGCCAACAGCGGCCACCGGCGGCTCATAGCCCTTGCTCCAGCAAGCGCAGCAGCCCGGGTTCATCAAGTACCTCAATGCCCAATGCCTCGGCCTTGGCTAACTTTGAGCCAGCACCCGGCCCTGCGATCACTAGGCTGGTCTTGGCTGATACTGATCCTGCTACCTTGGCTCCCATGGCCTCGAGTTTAGCGGCTGCCTCTTCCCGGGTCATGCTTTCCAGACTACCGGTGAGCACCAGGGTCATACCCTGCAGAGGCAGGTTGGCGGCGCGCTGTACTGCCGGCCATTGAATGCCCTGTGCGATCAATCGATCCACGCGCTCGCGATTGCCCGGGTTGGCGAAGAAGTCGGCAATATGGGCAGCGACCACCGGCCCGACATCAGGCACCGCCAGCAGGCCTTCGGCCGAGGCATCCATCAGCGGCGGCAGATCGCCGAAATGCAGAGCCAGATTTTTCGCCGTGGCCTCGCCCACTTCACGAATACCCAGCGCATAGATAAATCGCGGCAGCGTGGTTTGCTTGGAATTCTCAATGGCCTGCAGCAGGTTGGTGGCTGACTTTTCGGCCATGCGCTCAAGCCCGGCCAGCTGTTCAAGTTGCAGGGCGTAGAGGTCGGCTACGTTGTCCACAAGGCCCAGATCGACCAGTTGATCGATAAGCTTTTCGCCTAGCCCATCGATATCCATGGCTTTGCGCGAGGCAAAGTGCCAAATCGACTCCTTGCGCTGCGCTGCGCAAATCAGACCGCCGGTACAGCGCACGGCAGCTTCACCTTCAATTTGCTCGAGGGGTGACTGACAGACCGGGCATTCACTGGGAAAGATGATGGGCTGACGCAGGCTATCCGCCGCCGGCTCGGCGCTGCCAATCACCTGCGGAATCACGTCGCCGGCCCGTCGCACGATGACCCGATCACCGATGGCGATGCCCAGGCGCGCGATCTCATCCTTGTTATGCAGCGTGGCATTACTGACGGTTACGCCGGCGACCTGAACGGGCTCGAGCCGGGCTACGGGCGTAATCGCCCCGGTGCGTCCCACCTGAAACTCAACATCCAGCAGGCGCGTGATCTGTTCCTGGGCGGGAAACTTGCGCGCGATAGCCCAGCGCGGAGCGCGCGAGACGAAACCGAGCTGGACCTGCTGCTGCAGGTTATCGACCTTATAGACGATGCCGTCGATGTCGTAGCCCAGACTGTCGCGCTCGGCTTCCAGCGCGCGATAGTAGTCGAGACAGGCCGACAGACCACGCACCTGACGCACCTTGGCATTGACCGGAAAGCCCCAGGATTTAAGCCGCTGCAGCATGGCGAAGTGGGTCTCGCAGTCGAGCCGTCCTTCGACAAAGCCGATGGCATAGGCGTAGAGCGCCAGAGGTCGCTGCGCCGTCATGCGCGAATCGAGCTGGCGCAGGCTACCGGCGGCGGCATTGCGGGGATTGGCAAATACCTTGCCGCCCTGCTCCCGCGCCTGGGCGTTATAGCGTTCGAATCCTGCCTGCGGCATATAGACTTCGCCGCGAACTTCCATCAGCGCGGGCCAGGGTGGCTGGCGCAAGCGCAGCGGCACCGAGGCCAGCGTGCGAATGTTAACCGTAATATCTTCCCCACTGACGCCATCGCCGCGCGTCGATGCCGTAATCAGCTCGCCGTCTGCGTAGGTCAGGCTGACGGCTACGCCATCCAGTTTGGGTTCGGCCACATAGTCGATAGCGCTTTCAGGGTTGAGTTTCAGGCGGTCGTGCAGGCGGCGGTCGAAGTCCGCCAGGTCTTCGTCGCTGAAAGCATTGTCCAGCGACAGCATGGGCGTGCGGTGCTGCACGGTGGCGAAGTGATCCAGGGGTGGAGCGCCAACCCGCTGGCTGGGGGAATTGGGCGACTGCAGATCGGGGTGCTGTGCCTCGAGCTCCTGCAGACGCCGCATCAGGCGGTCGTATTCAGCGTCGGGAATGCTCGGCGCGTCGAGCACGTAGTAGCGGTAATTGTGTTCCTCAAGTTGCGAGCGCAGCTGCTCTACTTCGTTGCGAGCCTGGTCGGTCATGATCCATTAACGCAGCATGCGACGCCGCTCGAAATCCCGAATGCGGTTGCGATAGTGTTCAATAGTCTGGCGCGTAAGCACGCTGCGCTGCTCGTCGTGCAGCTTGGCGCCCAATTGCTTGGCGACCCGATCGGCGATCTCCAGTAGGTTCGAGAAGCGGTCCTGATTAGTGCCGCGCGCCGACAGCGTCATAAAGAAGCACAGGCCCGGGGTGGCGAATTCTTCCAGGCGGTCCGGCGTGAAGGTGCCCGGATTGAGAATATTGGCGACACTAAAGTCGGCGCGCGATGCCGGGCCGGGCTGGTAGTGGTAAATATCCATTTGTCCAAATTGCAGGCCTTCCTGACGCAAGGCTTGGTCGATTGCGGCGCCGCCCAGCATAACGCCCTGTGATGCCATCAGATTAAGCACCAGCACTTCCAATGGGCCCTCGTCAGCGGCTTCGGGCTCCGACTCGGTGGCATGCGCCGGCTCGGCTACCGGTTCCGGCTCGACCTGCACGGGTAGCGCCGGTTGCGGATCAACCTCCGGCTCGGGCTGTCGCGATCTGGCGGCCGGCTTGTTTGCCTTAGCGCGCTGCAGTTCGGCGACGGCAGAAGGATGGTCCTCGGCGCGAATCTTTTCCATGAAGAGTGGGTCGCGCTCGTCCGCATCGGCCAGGGCGCGCAGGGGGATTTCGGGTTCCATTTCGGCCGGATCCAGCAGCATGGGGATTTCTGCCTCGGCATCCAGTTCCAGCGACCGCTGTTGCGGCTTTTCCTGGAAGATCGCGCGTCGCGATGGCGGCGGCGATGTCGGTTCAACGGGCGGATCCTGCCGCTCGGTCGCGGCCTTACGGTCGCGGAAAATGGATAACTTGGGACGACTGGCTTCGGCCTGTTGTCGGATGCGCTGGTGAACCGTTTTGATGTCGTCGGGGTCGCGATAGCCGACTACGCGAGCACCACCGCTGGGCAGTTCGCTGCCGTACTCGGCCTTGTCATCGATTTTGGGTTCGGGCTGATCGTAGCGGTATTTGACGCGCGACTTGATGCGGCCACGCTGATTGCGCTGGTAATTCAGGAGCAGGCCAACCGCGATGCCTGCCAGCACCAGTAATACCAGAAGAGCTACAATTTCACGAACGCCCAATGCCATCTCCTAGGCCGTAGCCAGCTCAACGGCTTTATCCACATCCACGGTCACCAGCCTGGAAACTCCGGGTTCCTGCATGGTCACGCCCATCAGTTGGTGGGCCATCTCCATGGAAATTTTGTTGTGGGTAATAAAGATGAACTGCACCGTCTCGGACATCTGTCGAACCAGCTCGGCAAACCGGCCGACGTTGGCATCGTCTAGCGGCGCATCCACCTCGTCCAGCATACAGAAAGGTGCCGGATTCAGCTTGAAAATTGCAAACACCAGGGCGATAGCCGTCATGGCCTTTTCGCCACCTGACAACAGGTGAATGGTGGAGTTACGTTTGCCCGGCGGGCGCGCCATGATACTGACGCCGGCTTCGAGCAAGTCCTCGCTGGTCAGTTCCAGATAGGCGTGCCCACCACCAAAGAGTTGCGGGAACAGCGCTTTGAAACCGGCATTCATCTGCTCGAAGGTTTCCTTGAAGCGCGTACGGGTTTCGCGATCGATCTTGCGAATGGCGTTCTCCAGGGTGTCGAGCGCCTTGGTCAACTCCTCGTTCTGCGCATCCAGATAGGCCTTGCGCTCGGACTCGCTGCTGTATTCGTCAATGGCGGCCAGGTTAATCGGCCCGAGTCGCTCAATGCTGGCTGCCACGCGCTCCAGCTTCTGACGCCAGCCTTCTTCCTCGGCCTGGTCGTCCAGCTCCGCCAAAATGCTTTTTGGATCTTTGCCCTGCAACTGCTCGAGCACCGTCTGAGCACGCGTAATGACTTCCTGGGCTTCGATACGGCTGGACTGCACCTGCTCGCGCTGGCCGTTCAACCGCGTTTGCAGCTTCTGCCGCGCAGCCTCTTCATCGCGCAGTGACTGCTGGGCATTTTCCACCTGGTTGCGCGCTGCCTGCAGCTCGTGTTCCGTGCGCAGACGCTCTTCCAGTTTCTCATGCAGAGCTGCCTTCAAATCGGCAACAGGTTCAGATTCCGTATGTTCAGGGGTTTCCAGACTGGCGCGATGCTCCTGCAGACGTTCCAACTGGCGTTGCATGCGTCCCATGGATTCGCGTACCGCAGCCACCTGAGTGTTGACCGAGTTCTCGCGCAGGCGCAATGCGCTGACCTGCTCCTGTGCAACCTGTGCCTGATCGCGCTTGTCGCGCAAGGATTGTTGAATGGCCTCCCGCTCCGCCTGAATCTGCGTGCGCTGATCGTTGTGCTGGGCCATCAAATCCAGCGCCTGCTCCAGCGCCTGGCGGGCTTGCGCCAACTTGTCCTGGTCCTCGCGATAGCGCTGCTCGGCGCTGGCGATTTCCTTAACCTGATTCTCGCGTGCTTGCTCGGCCTGCTGCAGGCGCACTTCCAGCGCCGTACGTTCGTTGGCCAGAAGCGACAGGCCGGCGTTGGCCTGATCCAGCGCAGTGCGTGCTGCGCGAATCTGTTCTTCCAGCTCAGCCAGTTGCCGGCGACCCTGCTCCTGCGCCGCAACCAACTCCGACTCGCTGGTCTGTAGTGCCTGCAAGGAAACTTCCAGTTCGTCCATGGCCTGACGTCGCTGCAGAACGCTCTCGCCGGCGACATCGCGATGCAGGCGCAGCCAGTGCGGTCCAACCCAGATACCGTCGGCAGTAATCAGTGAGTCGCCAGGACCCAGGTTGGCGCGCTCGGCCAGGGCTGCGGTGAAAGATTCCACGCGACGCACTCGCGCCAACAGCGCTTTGGCGCCGGCATGGCCGACACAGTCGGCCAGACTGTTCGCAATGGGTTCTACGGTCGGCAGTCGCGATTCATCTACCAGCGCGAGAATGCCGCCCGGAAAATGCTCCAGCTGCGCGCCAGCCGGGTCCAGACCCTCGACCAAGCGGGCGCGAATCAGGTCGGCCAGCACAGTTTCGACTGCTGCTTCCCAGCCTTTCTTGACCTTGATGCGGTCGGCCAGCAAGGGACTGTCATCCAGACCCAGGGAAGCCAACCAGGCATCCAGTTCCTTGTCGTCCTGTCCCAGAGCCGCATCGTGCAGGGCTTTCTGTGAAGCCAATGCACCGCGCTGCTCATGTATTTGCCGGCGCAGGGCATCCAACTGTGTTGCCGTTTGCGCGGTGTTCTCGCGCAGCGGCGCCAGCTGCGCATCCAGCCCGGCCAAACGCGTCTGCTGCGTTTCTGACTCTTCCTGCGCCCGACGCCACTCACCGGTCTTGGCTTCGAGATTGCGTGCCAGAACTTGCATCTGTTCGTCGTCGATCTGACTGGTCTTCAGGCGGGCAATGCGCTGGCGTGTTTCTTCCAGGCTCGATTCCAGATACTGGATGCGCGACTGCTGCACCTCGGATTGCTGACGCGGGGCGGCGGCCGCTTCGGAAAAGGCTTCCCAGCGCTTGTTCCAGTCGGCCAGAAGGGCCTCCGCTTCGCTCAATGCCTGGCGCGATTGGTCGGCCGTGCGTTCCAGGGCTTCGCGTTGCTCGGCAAGCTGACCCAGCTCGGCACTCCAGCCGGTAAGGCGAGACTCGTCTTGCTGCAGATGCTTTTCCAGCTCGGCGACGCTGGCGTCTGTTCGCGACATGTCTTCCAAACGCTTGCGCGTGGCCTCTTCCTGGTGCTGGATGGCCTGCTCAACGCGAGCAATTTCAGCACCGAGGCTGTAGTAGCGGGACTGCACTGCGTTGAATGCATCGTTGAGCTCAACCTGGTCGTTGCGCAATTTCTCGATGGTCGCTTCGGACTTGGCGTCCTCGGCTACCAGGCCCTCCAGAGCAATTTCCAGTTCGCGAATGGCCGCCTTGCGTTCGTTGACGCGCTGATCCAGTCCGCGCCATTGCAGGGCGAGCAATTCGGACTTCAGGCGACGTTCCTCGGTGCGCAGCTCCTTGTAGGTTTCCGCCGCTTTGGCCTGGCGCTGAAGACGCTGCAACTGGCGCGACAGCTCCTCGCGAATATCGTGGAGCCGCTCCAGGTTTTCACGCGTGCGCTTGATGCGATTCTCGGTGTCGCGACGGCGCTCCTTGTACTTGGAAATTCCCGCGGCTTCCTCGACGTAGACGCGCAGATCTTCGGGCTTGGCTGTGATCAGATTGGAGATCATGCCCTGTTCGATGATGGCGTAACTTCGCGGGCCCATGCCGGTACCCAGGAAGATATCCATGATGTCCTTGCGGCGACACTTGGTGCCGTTAAGGAAATAGTCGGAGAGTCCTTCGCGGGTCACCCGACGCCGCACGGATATTTCAGCGTAACTGGCATATTCGCCGGTGATGCGGCCATCGCTGTTATCGAACAGTAGTTCGATCGACGCCTGCCCCACCGGCTGACGTCCCCCGGAGCCATTAAAAATCACGTCCGTGAGGGAATCGCCACGCAACTGCTTGGCCGAGCTCTCGCCCATCACCCAGCGCACGGCGTCGATGATGTTGGATTTACCGCAGCCGTTGGGACCCACGACACCGCAGAGATTGGACGGAAAGTTGACATTGGTCGGGTCCACAAAGGACTTGAACCCGGCCAGTTTCATGGATTTGAGACGCACTAGGGCCTGTATTTATTAATGCAAACTAAGCCCCGCATTGTACACACTCGGCAGGCCGTACCAAGGGGGCGAAAAGAGGCTTTTTTTACCTAGGGCAGCGGATCCTTGATCACCAGTTCCAGCGAGCTTCCCTGGCTGGCTGTCCAGTCCTCGATTACCGCCTCGTAATCGCCCGGTGCGGGCGTCGGCGTACCGCCAAAGGACAGCCGGGCGACCAGGTCGACAGCCGCGAAATTGCTGAGCTGCAGGCTCTCAACCATGGCATCGGCATCGCTCAGGGTTACCTCGGCGGGCAGATCGGCCACCGTCAGGCGCTTGACTGCCAGCGGCATGGCGACACCCTCGGTGGGCCGGGCAAAGACAAAGACTGTGGTTTCCGGCGGTACCGTAATGGCGGGATCCAGGGATACCTGCAGGGAAATCGTCAGTCCTTGGCCCGCATCCGCCGCTGCCACGTCTCCGGTTTCGCCCAGTTGCAGGCGGGCCTGCGCGATACTGGACCGGATCACCTCGGCGTTGGGCGACATGGGCGGTAGCCCAGCCAGGGCGATTTCCCAGAAATTCACCGCCAACTGCCACTGCTGCGCCTGGTAGGCGGCGATGCCGAGCAGTCCGTTAATGGTGACATTCTGCGGATCCAGGGTGCGCACTTCGGTAACCAGCTCACGCACTTCCTCGGTTAAGCGATTGCCGGAAGCGACGAAAAGAGCTTCGGCCTGGGCCGCTTTGATCGACACATCATCTGGACTTAGTTCGGCAGCACGGGCAAAACCTTGCACAGCCAGTTCATAGTCACCCAGACCCAGGTATTGATTGGCGACCAGATACCAGTATTCGACGTTTTGCGTCTGCTCAGCGCGGCGGCGCATGGCTTCCACCAGTTGGCGCCGCTCGGCCTCGCTGGGCACCTGCCCCTCGGCACTCAGCTGCACCATGCGTTCCATGCGCTCGAGAATACGCAGGTCCTGGCTACTGCCAATAAAGTAATAGATGGCCAGAACCACCAGTGGCAGACCCACCAGCGTGATGCCTAGCAGCCAACGTCGGGCCAGCTCATGGCGCAGGTGGCGCCCGGTGACCAGCAGGGAAATACTGCCCAGAACCAGGGCAAAGGCAATAAAGAGCAGCCACATCAGAATTCGTCATCTCCATCCAGGTTGCCCTGTGCCACCGCCTGGTGCCGCGCACGCCAGAGCACCAGTGCCAAAGCAGCGCCACCCAGACCGGCAAAAACCAGGGGTAAAACCCAGACCAGCAGCGTGTTGCCAGACATGGGCGGTTCGTAAAGCACAAATTGGCCGTAGCGATCGACCAAAAACTGTTTAATCTGGGCGTCGCTGAGGCCGTCTTCCAGCATGCGATGAATTTCGCGACGCAGATCGGCGGCGATGGGCGAATCCGATCCGGCCAAATTCTGGTTCTGACACTTGGGGCAACGCAGATCGACAATCAGCTGCTGATAGCGCTCGCGCAGCTCCTCCGAACTGAATTCAAAAATATCGATAGCCGCCAGGGCGCCCTGCAAAACCAGCATGGCAGCAAGACCGGTGAGCCAGGTGCTACTCCGCATCCAGTTGCCCGCCATACTGCCGATAGACAGGTTCCATCTGGGTGGTCCAGACGCGTTCATCCACCACCCCTACGCGCTTGAAGCGGATGACTCCCTCGGCGTCGATCAGATAGGTCTCCGGTGCGCCGTAAACGCCCAGATCGATACCCAGGCTGCCCAGCGGGTCCTGAATATGGAATGCGTAGATATCGCCAAAGCGATTCAGCCAGGCTCTGGCTTCCTCCGGGGTATCCTTGTAGTTCACGCCGACCAGACGCACGCCGCGCTCGACCAACTGCTTCAAATAGGGGTGCTCGTAAACGCAGCTGGGACACCAGGATCCCCAGACGTTGACCAGGGTCACCTCGCCGTTGACTAGCGTGTCCAGATCGACCGGCTCGTTGGCCAGTCCCAGGCCAGCGAAAGCAGGAAAGGGTTTGCCGATCAGCGCCGACTGTAACTCTTCCACCGAGCGCGTTTTACGCATCTCCAGGGCGGCGTAGAAGAAGCCGGCCAGAAGCACAAACAGGATCAGCGGGATAAAGAGCACGATGCGTTTCATGCCTCAGCCTCCGCGCCACCGCGATAACGCTTGTCGACAATGGCCAGCACAGCGCCCAAGGCGATCAGCAAGGCGCCGAGCCAGACCCAGCGAATGAAGGGCTTGACGTGAATGCGCATCGCCCAGTCGTCCACTCCCAGGGGTTCGCCCATGGAGACATAGAGGTCGCGCCAGAGACTGCCAGCGATACCGGCCTCGGTCATGATCGATCCGGAGGCCAGGTAGCGACGCTTTTCTGGCTGCAGAAGGGCCAGGGTTTTACCCTCGCGACTGACGCGAATATCGGCCAACTCAGCGACGTAATTGGGCCCCTCTTCGTGGCGGAACCCCTCGACGCTGAACTGGTAGTCACCCAGCTGTTGCACGCTGCCAATCTGCATGCGCACGTCGCGGAAATCGGTGAGCTCGGTACTAAAGCTGATGCCGACCGCAGCCACGGCCACACCCACATGCCCCAACACCATGCCCCAATAGGCCATGCGCAAGGATTTCAGCGAGCGGCCACCGCGGCTGCGCTGGTAAATATCGTGCAGGCTATGCACCAGAATCCAGCTGGCCAACAGTGCACCGATCCAGACCAGAGGCGCCGACGGCGCCACCAACAGGGCCACGGCAGCGCCGAGCACCAGGGCTCCGACCAGACTGACCGGTACCTGGGCGAGCAGTTTGCTCGCCGTCATGCGCTTCCAGTTCCAGCGCTGCCCCATGGCCAGAAATACCAGCATGGGCAAGCCGAAAAGCATGAGAAAGAGATTGAAATACGGCGGACCGACCGACACCGAGCCCAAAGCCAGGGCGTCGACCAGCAACGGATAAAGTGTGCCCAGCAACACCACCGCTGCCATCAATACCAGCAGCAGGTTGTTCATTAACAGCGCGCCTTCGCGCGACAGGGCAAAGAAACCCTGGGTGGATTCCAGATCGCGCACGCGCAGGGCAAAAAGCGTCAGCGAGCCCCCCACCACGATCGAGAGGAACAGCAGAATAAAGAGGCCGCGTTCGGGATCGTTGGCGAAAGCATGTACCGAACTCAACACGCCGGATCGCACCAGGAAGGTACCCAGCAGACTCAGGCTGAAGGCCGTCAGTGCCAGCACCAGAGTCCAGCGCTTGAACATGTCGCGCTTTTCCGACACCGCCAGGCTATGCGCCAGCGCCGTGCCCACCAGCCAGGGCATGAGCGAGGCATTTTCTACCGGATCCCAGAACCACCAGCCACCCCAACCCAGTTCGTAGTAGGCCCACCAGCTGCCGAGGGTAATGCCCAGGGTCAGGAAGGCCCAGGCCACGTTGGTCCAGGGCCGCAGCCAGCGTGCCCAGGTAGCGTCGAGTCGCCCGCAGATCAGTGCCGCAACGGCAAAGCTGAAGGCCACGGAAAAGCCGACATAGCCCATATAAAGCAGCGGCGGATGCACGATCAGCCCGAAATCCTGCAGCAGCGGATTCAGGTCATTGCCTTCGCCCGGCGGGAAAGGCAGCAAGCGGTCAAAGGGATTGGATGTCAGCAGAATAAAAAGCAGAAAGCCGACGGACACGAAACCCAGCACAGCCAGGGCGATGGCACGAAAATCTGCCTGCAGATCGTTGCTCAGTCCACCTACTGCGAAAATCCAGCCGCCCAGCACCAGCACCCAGAGCAGCATGGAACCCTCGTGTGCACCCCAAGTAGCCGAGACCTTGTAGTACCAGGGCAGCAGCGCATTCGAATTTTGCGCGACATAGCTCAGACTGAAATCATTGACCAGAAAGGACCAGACTAGCAGCACAAAGCTGATGAGAATGCTGAGAAAGAGCATGGCCGAGAGCGGACCGGCGGAGGCGATCAGCACCGGCTTGCGGTAGATCACACCGAGGGAAGGCAGTGCTGCCAACAGGATGGCGTAAAGCAGCGAAAATATCAGAGCGATAAGGCCAAATTCGGGGATCATTTCCTAGCCAGATGGTCGGTACCCGAATGCCTGCTTACCGCGAGTTGGTGTAATCGACAGAGAGCCCGCGCGGAGCTGAAAAGTGCCATTCGGTAGGGTGGTGGTAGAACTCGGGGCAAATTATACCCCGCAAAACGGCAATCGGCGCCTTGTGAGCGCCGATTTAAGATCAGGAATCAGTCGAGGTCGAAGTCGTAATCCTGGGTCAAGCGTCGAAGCCGCAACTCCTCCAGCTTCTGCTCAACGCGTCGACGGGAGTCGGGGTCAGAAACAACGCGTACGGCGACCTCGCCGTCCTCGTCCTCGACCTCTTCGTCGATCAGGTCATCGTCCGCAACATCATCGTCAGTATCGGCCATATAGCTAATCTCAAAGAACCAGAGACCACGGGCTGGGTCTGACAGGGCGAAAAATAGGGGCGAAATTTTCCCCGGTCAAGCGATATTTTTGGAAAAATCAGCTCCTGTCCGGGAATTTTCCCGGCACGCTGATTACCCCCTGCGCCAAGAGGTTGTCGAAATGCCCTTTCAATCCATTGTTGTACTCACGGGTGCGGGCATTTCGGCGGAGTCCGGTCTCAAAACCTTTCGCGATCACAACGGCCTGTGGGAGGGCCACCGGGCGAAGGATGTGGCCACGCCCGAGGCCTTCGCACGCCAGCCGGAACTGGTTTACGACTTCTACAATCAGCGGCGGCGCCAGCTGTTATCCGGCGAGGTGCACCCCAATGCCGCACATCGGGCCTTGGCCGAATTTGAAAGCCAATTTTCCGGTGATTTTCTGCTGATTACTCAGAATGTCGACGACCTACATGAGCGCGCCGGTTCCCAGCGCGTCTTGCACATGCGCGGCGAATTGCGCCGCATGCGCTGCCAGTAAAGCAACCGGGTGCATGAATGTAGCGGAGATATCGAGGGCGCTATGCTCTGCCCTTGCTGCCACGGACCGAACAGCCTGCGTCCTCACATCGTCTGGTTTGGCGAGGTGCCGATTGGCATGGATATGATCGAAACGGCGGTGTCGCACTGCGATCTCTTCATCTCCATTGACACCTCCGGTGAGGTCTATCCAGCAGCGGGGCTGCGCCGGATCGCCGACGCCTATGGCGCCCATACGGTCGAACGGAATATGGAGCCCTCGCTGGCCGGGCATCTATTCGATGAAACCTATTATGGAAAGGCCGGCGAAGTGGCGCCGGCCTATATCGATGCGCTGATCTCGCGGCTCTAGCGGCTAGAGCTAGCCTGCCTTCTGGCCACCCATGCAGAGCGGGGATGCTGGCACGCCGATTGCCACGGACCATTCATCGGGCGTGAAGGTGTGCAGTGCCAGCGCATGCACCGGATTCTGCATCACTTCCTTTAATACCCCATAGACCTGCTGATGGCGCTGCACCTGGCGCTGGCCGGCAAAGGCATTGCTGACGACCGTAAGCTTGAAGTGGGTTTCCGAGTTGGGCGGCACCGAGTGCATATGGCTCTCGTTCACCAGTTCGAGATGACTGGGCGCAAGGGCCTGATTGACGAGTTGCTGGATGCGGGTTTGAACTTTCATGGAAGTGATGTTATCACTCAGATGGCGGCTTGACTCACCCCGTGCCCTTACCTATAGTACGCCGCCTTCTGGGGGCGCCCATTTCGTGGCAAAATATCCCTCTGAAATCGTTTTCGCTACGCGCTTGTAGCTCAGTTGGATAGAGTACCTGGCTACGAACCAGGTGGTCGGGAGTTCGAATCTCTCCAAGCGCGCCATACAAACAAAAAGACCCACCTCGTGTGGGTCTTTTTTTTGTGGTGTGTTCTGGATAGAAATTCGCACTCCGGAGTTCGACTAAATTTGCCTATGGCAAATTTGGGGCCCTGAGCAAAGCGAAGGGAGTCCGCAGGACCGAGGTGCAAAGCGCCGAGCCAATCTCTCCAAGCGCTCCTGAAGATTGCTTACATAGAACCCTCTTCGAGATAGCCTCCAGACTCTATCACTCGGCGAGAACCTAAAAACTCCAGTTCCAACTCCTCCAATTCACCCTGAGTCAGTCGCCGCATGACTTGAGGCAGCGTTTCACAAATAAATAATACAAGCTCATCCTGCCAGACCTCTCCGTTTTCAAATTGACGTTCGTATGGCCACTGCATGAGCCTTTTAAATCTATCTGCACCTAATTCAAGCTTGATAATTGGCTGAATGTAGCAAGTAGAAAGCTGGAAATACTTTGACTCATCTCTGAGGGGATGAATCGAACGTCTACCGAACCACACACTCGAGCCACTTTCGATGGGATCCCAACCATACCCAAAGTAAATTCCTTTTTTTGTTTTTATACAGGAAGCGGTTTTTATCTGAGATGACTAGTATAAATCCCAGCCTCAAGAACTGGTTCTTTAACAAGTTTTCAATAGAGTCTGATTTCTTTTTTTGGGACATATGTTTTCCCCTAACCCACATACTCCCTCGCCCACTTCTCCACCGCCTTCAACACCGGCTTCAAGCTCTTCCCCTTCGCAGTCAGCGAATAGTCAACCCGCGGCGGAATCTCACCATAGTCCCTGCGCTCCAATAATCCATCCGCTTCCATTTGCTTGAGTGTCTTGGAGAGGGTGCGGTGGGTGACGCCACCCAGCCGACGTTGCAATTCGTTAAACCTCAGCGTTTCGTCCATCAACCAGTAGATAATCATGGGGCGCCACTTGCTAGTGATGAAATCCAGCGTGCGCTCAACGGCACAGTGCAACTCCGGTGCTACAGATTCGGTTCGACGCATAGCGGTATCCAAAAAAACCGTACTTGTTAGATGGTAAGTGAGACCCTATCTTGGGAGATAAGCAAAAGCAACGCTTTCAAGTGGCGTTGCGACCAGTTTAAAACGAGGTAGTTATGAAGAAGTTAGTGCAGGTATTGCGACAGGAGGCCCGCCACTGGGTGGGCGACGGCTTCCCGGTGCGATCCATTTTTAGTTATAACGGCGATACCCGGGCCGTGAGCCCCTTCCTGCTGTTTGACTATGCCGGCCCCTGGAATTTTGAACCGCATAACGGGCACCCGCGTGGTGTCGGCCAACATCCCCATCGCGGCTTTGAGACGGTCACTATTGTTTACGATGGCGAAGTGAGCCACCGCGACAGCACCGGCAATGGTGGCACCATCGGCCCCGGCGAAGTGCAGTGGATGACGGCGGCATCGGGCATCCTGCACGAGGAGTTTCATTCCAAGGGCTACTCAAAATCCGGCGGCCCCTTCCGCATGGTTCAGCTCTGGGTGAACCTGCCCGCCAAGGACAAAATGGCGAGCCCGGGCTACCAGGCCATCACGCGCGACATGATTCCGGAAATCGAGATCGACGGCGGCAAACTGCGTTTGATCGCCGGAGAGTTTGCCGGCGTCACGGGACCGGCCAACACCTTTACGCCGGTCAATCTGTGGGATGTGCGGATCAAAGCCGATACGGAAATCGAGCTACCCCTGCTCGCAGGGCATAACAGTCTGATCGCCGTGTTGTCCGGTCACTTGACCATCGACGGCAAGGGCGTCGGCGAAGCCGAGATCGCCAGACTCTCTACCGATGGCGAAGGTGTATCCATCAAAGCCGATGGCGACAGCCTGGTGCTGGTGCTGACGGGCACACCCATCGACGAGCCGGTGGTGGGCTATGGTCCCTTTGTCATGAATTCGCAGGCCGAGATCATGCAGGCCATTAACGACTTTAATGCCGGACGCTTCGGCAGGATGGACGCCTAGAGGCGGCTCTCTGCATCGCTACTCCAGAGGAGACAAACAACTTTGAGCACTATTCAGATCCGCATTGAAGGCGGTGAGCGCAGTGGGCGCTATGTCGCAACGATCGAAGGCATCGACGTCGAAGCCGAGCTTACCTTTACCCGCCAGGGGCCAGGCGTGATCAGCGCCGACCACACCGGCGCGCCGGAGGCCCTGCGTGGCACAGGCGTTGCAGCTGCCCTGGTGGACTATATGGTGGCCGATGCCCGTCAACGCGGCTTCAAGATCATTCCGCTCTGTTCGTACGTGCGCGCCCGCTATGCAAAGCATCCGGAATGGCGAGAGGTATTTACCGTCTGACCGGGAGAAAGCCCGACGGCAAATTCCGGTTGAATCGGCTCAGCTTGCCTTGGCTTCTGGCTTGAAGCGCCTTAGGCGCAAGGCATTGGTAATGACCGATACCGAACTCAGGCTCATGGCCGCCGCCGCTAACATGGGACTGAGCAGCACGCCAAACACCGGGTAGAGCACGCCCGCCGCAATGGGCACGCCGGCAGCGTTGTAGACAAAAGCAAAAAACAGGTTCTGCTTGATATTGGCCATGGTCTGACGACTGAGCTGGCGCGCCCGTGCAATGGCGCGCAAATCGCCCTTGACCAGAGTGACGCCGGCACTCTCCATGGCCACATCGGTGCCCGTATCCATGGCAATGCCAACCTGAGCTGCGGCCAGGGCAGGCGCGTCATTCAAACCGTCGCCGGCCATGGCGACGATGCGACCTTCGCGCTTGAGCTGATCGACCACCTTGGCCTTTTCATCGGGCAATACATCCGCTCGCACCTCGTCGATGCCCAGTCTGCCGGCCACCGCCTTGGCCGTGGTGGCGTTATCCCCGGTCAGCATGAGAATGCGAATGCCCTCGCCATGCAGAGCGCGAATGGCTTCAGGGGTGCTGTCCTTGGTGGGATCACCCGACTAAAATTCCCTAATTCTTCTCAAGGGCCCCCACGCAAAGTGCAACGCCTCAAAATCAGTCACCTCACCGAATACGAGTTCGGTGGCCCCGTCACGCTGCACACCCACTATCTGCGGGTGCGTCCGCGTGAGGGTCACGACGTGCATATCGAATCCTCGCTACTGGAGATCAGTCCTGCGCAGGAGGTGCAGTGGCATCGCGATACACTGGACAACTCGGTGGCCCTGGTGACCTTTCTGGAACCCGCGGCGCGAGTCACCTTCTACAGTGAGCTGATTATCCAGCACTACGAGGAACAACCCCTGGCCTTTCAGGTGGAGCCCTATGCGCGCGAATACCCTTTTGCCTACAACCGGGAAGACCTGATTAATCTGGGCCCCTTTTTCCAGTCGGCCTATCCGCAGGACGCCAAAGCCATCAATTTCTGGCTGAGCCAATGGAATTTGTCCGGAGATCCCCGGGATCTGCCGGGATTCCTGATCAGCATCAACCAGGCCATTCAGCAGAACTTCGCCTACACGGTGCGCGAGGAGCCGGGCGTGCAGTCGCCCTCCCAGACCCTAGGTCTGGGGCGCGGTTCCTGCCGTGACTATTCCGCTCTCTTTGTCGAAGCCTGCCGTCAACTGGGCATAGCCAGCCGCTTTGTCAGTGGCTATCTGCATGCTCCCACTACGGAAGTCGGCGGCGCAGCCACCCATTCATGGGCTGAAGTCTATATTCCAGGCGCCGGCTGGAAGGGCTTTGATCCGACCATTGGCGAGGTCACCGGCAATCGCCATATCGCCGTGGCAGTAGCGCGCCACCCGGAAACCGTGCCGCCGGTGGCGGGCAGCTACACCGGCAATGGCGGGGCCATCATGCGCGTTAGTGTGCAGGTTAATCAGCTTGAGGCATAACGGCCGGGCGCCGGCGCGGTAAAATATCGTTAATAACCCTTGGCGCAAACCGGCGCGAGGCACAAACTAGGCCATCCATATTGGGGGATTCCACCATGACCGTTCTGCGCTCCTTTCTTTTGATTCTGACTCTGGGCTTTTTTGCGGCTTCGTCCCTAGCCCTGGAAGTCGGCGATACCGCGCCCGATTTCGAACTGCCGGCCACTGATGGCCAGATGTACAAGCTATCTGACCTGACTGAGCAAGGCGTGGTCGTGTTGGCCTGGTTCCCCAAGGCTTACACTCGAGGCTGCACCATTGAATGCAAATCGCTGGCCGAGAACGGCCATCTGATTCAGGAGTACGACGCCCACTACTTTATGGTAAGCGTCGACCCACTGGAGACAAACAGCAGCTTTGCCGCCGAATTTGAAGCCGACTTCCCGCTGCTGAGTGACGAAAGCAAAGCTGTGGCCGCTGCCTACGAAGTGCTGTCCGTGCTCGGCGTTGCCGCCCGCCACACTTTCTACATTGGAGCCGATCGCAAAATCCTGGCCATCGATGAAGCAGTGCGCCCGGAAACATCGGCTGAAGACATGGCCGCCATGCTGGGCATGCTCGGAGTTCCCAGGGGCTGATTTCCCGCTGGCGGCCCACGGCCGCCCGCGTTCTTGGCGCGCGCCGTGGGTTTCCAAACCAGTTAGCTCATGATCCGGCCGATGGGGGTTTTCGGCG
>JAYQPQ010000036.1:0-18305 GCA_038145405.1 Porticoccaceae bacterium
GAAACCTGGGGCTACCAGCTCATCCTGCCGCCGCTGGTGGAGTTCAAAGCCTCCTTGCTGACCGGCGTTGGCGCCGACCTCGACAGCCAGACCCTGGGGCTGACCGATCGCATCAGCGGCAGAACCCTGGGTGTGCGCGCCGATATTTCGCCGCAAGCCGCGCGCATTGACGCCCACAGCCTGTCCGGCGACGAAGTGCGTCGTCTGTGCTACTGCGGCACCGTATTGAAAGCCATACCTGACGGCCCTCAGCGCAGCCGCTCACCCATTCAGATCGGCGCCGAGCTCTTTGGTATCGATCGGCTCGAAGCCGATGCCGAGATTATCCGCATCATGCTGCAGACTCTGGCGATCGCCGGAGTCAAGGACATTACCCTGGATCTGGGCAACGTGACCATTTTCACCTGGGTCGAGGCGCGCGTGCTAGAGGAACTCGGCAGGGTGGAAAGCTTCGCCCAGCTGATGCAGGACAAGCGCCTGCCAGAGCTGGACACCTGGGTGGCCGACAGCGGCCTGTCCCGCGAGACTGCCAACTATGTGCGCCGATTGCCGCGCCTAGCAGGGGATCGCGCCATCCTGGCCGACGCCCGGCAACTCTTTGCCGCAGCACCGCAGGTGCTGCAGGCTCTGGATCAGCTGGAGCAGCTGGCCGATCTGGTTGCGCTCGAGTTTCCGGAAGTGCGTCAGTTTTTTGATCTGGGCGAACTGCGCGGTGCCCACTATCACACCGGTGTGGTGTTTGCCGCCTATACGCCGGGTTACGGTTCCATGCTGGCCAACGGTGGCCGCTACAACGAAGTCGGGCGCGCCTTTGGCAAAGCCCGTCCGGCCACCGGCTTCAGTTCCGATTTGAAAGTCCTGCTGCGCACCGGTAGTTATGCTCTGGCAGCCAAGCCGCTGGTGCTGGTGCCGGCTGATCGCGATGCTGCGTTGCAGGCCAAAATTGCCGAGCTGCGTGCCGAAGGCATGCGCGTCGCAACCAGCTTCGAACCCCTGGACAAGAATTCGGCATTGGCCGCTGGCGCAAATTATTTGTTGAGCCGCGATGGCAAAGGCTGGCAACTCGTGAAATTAGGTTGAGGAAAGAGCGCAAGCATGGGCAAGAAGATCGTTGTTCTGGGTACCCAATGGGGAGACGAAGGCAAAGGCAAGATCGTCGACCTGTTGACCGACCGGGTGTCCTGTGTGGTGCGCTTCCAGGGCGGCCACAACGCCGGTCATACGCTGGTGATCGACGGTAAACGAACTGCCCTGCACCTGATTCCCTCAGGGATATTGCGCCCTGGCGTGAAATGCTTGATCGGCAATGGCGTGGTCGTGGCACCGGATGCTTTGCTCAAGGAAATCGCCATGCTGGAAGAGCGCGGCGTGCCGGTGCGCGAGCAGTTGCGCATCAGCCTGGCTTGTCCGCTCATCCTGCCCTATCACCAGGCGCTGGATCTGGCGCGCGAAGCGGCGCGCGGCAACGCCAAGATTGGCACCACTGGACGCGGTATCGGCCCAGCCTACGAAGACAAGGTGGCGCGGCGCGGCCTGCGTTTTTCCGACCTGCGCAATGCCGACCGTTTTGCCGCTCGACTGAAGGACGTGATGGATTATCACAATTTTGTCCTGAAGAACTTTTACCAGGTCGAGCCGGTCGACTACCAAACCACGCTGGACACCGCCCTGGCCTGGGGCGAACAACTGCTGCCCCTGGCGACCGACGTCGCCGATCTGCTGTTTCAGGCCGACCAGAAAGGCCAAAATATTCTCTTCGAGGGGGCGCAAGGCACGCTGCTGGACATTGATCACGGCACCTATCCCTTTGTCACTTCTTCCAACACCACCGCCGGCTATGCCGCTGTGGGTTCGGGATTCGGACCGCTGCAGCTGGACTTCGTCATGGGCGTGACCAAGGCCTACACCACCCGTGTGGGCTCCGGACCCTTCCCGACTGAATTGTTTGATGAGACCGGCACTCACCTTGCCACCAAGGGCCATGAAGTCGGTACTACCACCGGGCGGCCGCGCCGCACCGGCTGGTTTGATGCAGTAGCGCTGCGCCAGGCCGTGCGCGTCAACTCCATTTCCGGCATTTGCCTGACCAAGCTGGACGTGCTGGATGGGTTGGAAAAGGTACGCGTCTGCGTAGACTATCGCGATGCCCAGGGTGGATCCTGCCTGCTGCCTTCCGACTGCGAGGACTATGCTTCCCTGCAGCCGGTTTACGAGGATCTGCCGGGCTGGAGCGAAAGCACCGTAGGCATCAAGCGCTGGGAGGAACTGCCCGCCAACGCCCGTGCTTACGTGGACCGTTTGGGCGAGTTGACCGGCGCCAGCATGGATATCGTATCGACCGGTCCGGATCGCGCCCACACCATAATCCGGCGCGACCTCTTCGCCAGTTAACCCGGGTCACTCCTGCTAAACTGAGCCGACCCACGACGCCAGAGGAGTCCACATGTCCGACCAGAGACATCGCTTCCACGAGACCTGGAACAGTCGCTGGACCTTTATCATGGCCGCCACCGGTTCGGCTGTCGGCCTGGGCAATATCTGGAAGTTCCCTTACATCACTGGCGAAAACGGCGGTGGCGCTTTCGTAATCATCTATTTGGCCTGCATTGCTCTGGTGGGAATCCCGGTCATGATCGCCGAAGTGCTCATGGGACGCTGGGGTCGGTCGAGCCCCATTCATACCATGTACAAGCTGGTTGATGAATGCGGTGTGCCGCGCATTTGGCACGGCATCGGTTGGATGGGTGTGGTGGCCGGCGTGATTATTCTGTCCTACTACAGCGTCATCGCCGGTTGGGCCATCGCATATGTTTTCAAGATGGCCTCAGGCGCCTTTGTCGGCGTCGACGGTCAGGCCTCGGGCGAAATTTTCGGCGCGCTGCTGTCGAGCCCCTCCACGCTGGTCTTCTGGCACAGCATTTTCATGCTCATGACACTGATTGTGGTGGCCCTGGGGGTGACCCGGGGGCTGGGCCGTACGGTGCAAATCCTGATGCCCCTGCTGCTGGTGCTGCTGGTCGTGATGATGGGTTTTGCCATCCGCTACGGCGACTTCCAGGCCGCCTGGAATTACCTGTTCAGCTTCCATGCCGAGGATCTCACCGTCATGGGTGTCATGGAGGCCATGGGCCATGCCTTTTTTACGCTGAGCCTGGGGATGGGCGCCATCATGGCTTACGGAGCCTACATGCCGGACCGCGCTCCGGTGGGGCGTACTGTGTTGACCATTGCCGGGCTGGATACCCTGGTGGCCCTGATGGCCGGGCTGGCCCTCTTCCCCATTGTCTTTGCCAGCAGCGCCATTGAGCCCTCTTCGGGGCCGGGACTGCTGTTCGTCAGTCTGCCGGTGGCCTTTGGCAATATGCCTGCCGGTGCACTGGTTGGCACACTCTTTTTCCTGCTGGTGACCCTGGCTGCCTGGAGCTCATCCATTTCCCTGGTCGAGCCGGCCATCGCCTGGCTCACCGAGACCGGACGCGGCACGCGTCTGCAGGGCGCCATTCTGTTTGGCCTGATGTGCTGGATTCTCGGCCTGGGTACGGTGTTTTCCTTCAATCACTGGGAGTCGGCGCGGCTCTTCGGCCGATTCAATTTCTTTGAATTTGCCGACTTCCTCACGGCAAGCATTATGCTCCCGCTGGGCGGGCTGCTGATGGCCATTTTTGCCGGGCGCTATATAAAACGCAGCCGCATAGAAGCCGAGGTCAGCCTAAACACTGGCGTACTGTTCAACCTCTGGTACTGGGTGTTGCGCTGGGTGTCTCCGTTGCTGGTTGGCCTGGTGTTTGCCTTTGGCCTTGCGCGCGTATTTGGCTGGGTCTAGGTTTGAGCAGCATTCGCCAACAGGCGCTGGTGAGCTATGCGCCAGAGCAAATGTACGATCTGGTGGCCGATATCGAAAGCTATCCCCAGTTCCTGCGCTACTGTGTCGGTGCGCAGGTGCTGGAGAAGACCGACGATGGGGTCGTGGCGGGCCGGGGTGGGGCGCGCGGGCCGGTGCACCAGAGTTTCAGCACGCGCAACGACATGCTTCCGGGTCGACGTATCGATCTGAGCCTGCTGAAGGGACCCTTTAGCTCGCTGTCCGGTTGCTGGGAGTTCCAGCCGGTGGGTGAGGGGGGTTGCCGCGTGCGCTTGCAGCTGGATTTCGAGATGCGCGGCGCGCTGAAATTTATCGTCACTCCCCTGATTACGGAGGTGGCCGGCCAGCTGTTGCAGGCCATGGTCAAGCGGGCCGACCAGATTTATGGCAAAGGAGTCTGATATGTCAGCCGACACCATTCATATCGAAGTAGCCTACGCCTTGCCCGACCGGCAGAAGCTTATGGCATTGCAGGTGCCACGCGGCACTACGGCGCGCGAGGCGGTGCGGCTCAGCGGCATGGTCGAGCACTTTCCGCAGATGAATGTAGATGAGGATCCGCTGGGAATCTTTGGTCAGGCATTAGGTGTGCGGGGGATGCCGCCGGCCGAGGAATATCAACTGCAGCAGGGTGACCGGGTGGAAATCTACCGGCCGCTGCTTGCCGATCCCAAGGAAGCGCGCAAGAGGCGGGCGCAGGAGGCCGGAGCTCGTCGTCAGATCAAATCATCGTCCGCCGGCGAGGCCGATGCGGGAGCGTAGTCGCCCTCGATGCTGACCAGCTGGCCCTCGCTGAATCTCAGTTCCAGCAGCATGCGGAGGACGTTGCCGTCCGCATCACGCAGATTGTAGATATAGTCCCACTGATCCAGATTGAAGGGGTCATTCACCAGCGGATTGCCGAGCAGAAAGCGCACCTGGTTCATGCTCATGCCCAGACGCAGTTGATCCACCTTCTCCTGCGTGACGATATTGCCCTGCAGGACATTAATGCGATGCACCCCAGGAAAGAAAGAAATGGTCGGGGTATTGCTACAGCCGGACAGCAGAACCGGTAACAGAAGAAGCGGCATCAGGGCCCGCAGGGACAGCGCCATGATCAGTGGTTTCCAATGTGGGAATGAAAGCGAGATAATACCCCAAATCCCTGCAGCAGACGAACTCGCCATGCCGGACCAGAACAAAGAACTGCGCAAAGCCGGACTCAAGGTCACCATGCCGCGTCTAAAGATCCTCGAGATCCTGGAAACGGCCAAGGCCACCCATATGAGCGCAGAGGAAATCTACCAGCGTCTGCTGGAAGAAGGCGAGCAAACGGGCCTGGCCACCGTCTACCGCGTGCTGACCCAGTTTGAATCGGCCGGCCTCGTGCTGCGTCACAATTTCGAGGGCGGCAAGTCGGTGTTTGAAGTGGATCGCGGCGACCACCACGACCACATGGTCTGTGCCGAGACCGGCAAGGTGATTGAATTCCACAACGACAAAATCGAGCAGTTGCAGGAACAAATTGCCAAACAGCATGGCTACGAGATTGTCGGCCACTCCCTGGTGCTCTATGTGCGGCCGAAGAAAGGCTGACGTGCTGAATGAGTGACGAACCTGTCGAAGAAATCAGTTCCGGCCATCTGAATACCACGCGCCGGGGCGTCTATCTGCTGCCCAACCTGCTGACTACAGGTACCCTGTTCGGTGGTTTTACCTCCCTGTTGATGGCCCTCGAAGGGCGTTTTGTCGAGGGGGCCATCGCCATCTTCGCAGCCATGGCCTTCGATGGCCTTGATGGTCGGGTCGCACGCATGACCGGCACCCAAAGCCAGTTCGGCACCCAATACGATAGCCTGTCCGATATGGTTGCCTTCGGTGTGGCGCCAGCGGTGCTGGTTTATACCTGGATGCTAGGTCCGCTGGAAAAGTTTGGCTGGTCGGCCGCCTTTATCTACACCTCTTGTGCGGCCCTGCGGCTGGCCCGCTTCAATATCAATGCCAGCAGCTCCGCCAACCGCTATTTCCAGGGCTTGGCCAGCCCGCCTTCAGCCGGGCTTCTGGCCAGCCTGGTGTGGAGTGGCGCCAGTCTGGAGCCCAGTATCGCCTACGCCATTCCGGTGGGCATCGTCACGGCTTGTCTGGGGTTGCTCATGGTGTCCAACTTTATCTACCCCAGCTTCAAGGACATCAATTTCGACAAAAGGGTGCCCTTCGTCTTTGTCCTGAGCGCCATTCTTGTCGCCGGCATCATCATGAGCGACCCACCGCGACTGCTGCTGCTCTGTGCCGTCAGCTATGCGCTCTGGTCGCCCTTTCGTTGGACCATGAAAGGTCTGCGCCATCAGGCCTGGTTACAGCGCCTGTTACCGGAAAAATTGCGCGAAGATCGCAATATCCCCTGAGCTTCCATAACTCCCCGCCGTTACTAACTGGTAACGCGCCTGACATCGTTCTGCCTTCATCCGGCTATCGAGCTGGAGTAGAGTAGGACGCAAGAAGAACCGCTTTGCGGACGAGGAGGGAGTTTCACCATGGCTGCACTGCTGCACGAAATCCTGGCATTGGTGTTGTGGCTCGGCACCTCGACTCTGGCCCTGCTGCTGGCCTTTCACCTGGTGGGTAAACCGCTCTTTAAGTGGGCCGTTGCGGGCTCTGCCCTGTTTGTACTGCTCGGTCTCTATGCCTGGATTTCGGTCCTGCCCAATGCGGTGCATTTGGTAATCGCCGTGCTGCTTGCGCTGGTGGTGCTTTGCTCGCTTAGCGGATCCTTCCGCCGCCTGGTGTTCATGCGTCCGCTGCTGGTCTATTTCCGCTCGGTACTGCCGCCCCTGTCGGAGACGGAACAGGCCGCCATCGATGCCGGCACGGTGTCCTGGGAGCGTCAGCTGTTTTCCGGCAACCCGGACTGGCAGGAACTGGAAGATTTACCCGCCCCGCATTTGTCGCCCGAAGAGCAGGCCTTTCTCGATGGGCCAGTGGAGCGCGCCTGTGCCATGATCGATGACTGGAAGATCAGCCAGGAAGATTACGACCTGTCGCCCGAGCTCTGGCGCTATCTGCGCGAGGAGGGCTTCTTCGGCATGATTCTGCCCAAGCGCTACGGCGGGCTGGAATTCTCCGCGTATGCGCATTCCTGCGTGGTACTCAAGGTGGCCAGCCGCTCGACCTCGGCCGGCGTGACCACGATGGTGCCCAACTCTCTGGGACCGGGCCTGTTGCTGCTGGAATATGGAACGGAGGAGCAGCGCGATTACTACCTGCCGCGTTTGGCCCGCGGTGAAGAAATTCCCTGCTTTGCCTTGACCGAACCGCAAGCTGGCTCCGATGCAGCCGGCATGACCAGTCATGGCGTGGTCTGTCAGCGCGAGGTGGACGGCAAGCAGGTGCTGGGCGTCGAACTCACCTGGAGTAAGCGCTATATCACCCTAGCGCCGGTGGCCACCCTGCTGGGCCTGGCCTTCAAGCTCTACGATCCGGATCACCTGATCGGCGACAAGGAAGACATCGGCATCAGTGTGGCACTGATCCCTACCAACACGCCTGGTGTTGAAATCGGCAAGCGCCATATGCCACTGAACACCCCCTTTATGAACGGGCCGGTGCGTGGACAGAACGTCTTTATCTCCATCGATCAGTTGATCGGCGGCGCCGAGCGCGCCGGCCAGGGCTGGCGCATGCTGATGGAGTGCTTGTCGGACGGCCGCGGTATTTCCCTGCCGTCGCTGTCTGCCGCTGCCGGCAAGTTCTGCTGCCGCTTTAGCGGCGCCTATGCCCGGGTGCGCAAGCAATTCAACGCGTCGATCGGTGAATTTGAAGGCGTGCAGGAGGCCCTGGCGGTGATTGCCGGGAATACCTATCTCATGGACGCGGTGCGCTCGATGACCGCTGCCACCATCGACGCCGGCGAGAAGCCGGCCGTGGCTTCGGCGATCGCCAAGTATCATTTGACCGAGCGCATGCGCCGAGTGGTGAACGCGGCCGTGGATATTCACGGCGGATCGGCCATTTGCATGGGTCCGCGCAATCCGCTCGGGCGTACCTATCAGTCGTTGCCCATCGGTATTACCGTGGAAGGCGCCAACATGGTCACGCGCAACCTCATCATCTTCGGCCAGGGTTCGGTGCGCGCGCATCCCTATGTGTTGCGGGAAATGGAGGCAGCCTCCCATTCGGATCCGCGCCAGGGACTGATGGAATTCGACCGCGCCATCTGCGGCCATGCCACCACATTTATCTGCAACTGGGCTCGCTCTACTCTGGGCGCAATTAGCCGCCGACTCTTTATCCGCGCCGAACTCTTTTCACCGGCGCGCGAGCACTACCGCCACCTGGCGCATCTCAGTGCGCGGTTTGCCGTGCTGAGCGACCTCGCCATGCTGCGCTACGGCGGAGCGCTGAAGCGCTTTGAATTCTATTCGGCGTTGCTGGCGGACCTGTTCAGTGCGCTCTATATCGGCTCGGCGGCCTTGAAGCACTGGGAGAATAGGGGCGCTCCGGCCGACGAGCGCCCCTTGCTCGACTGGGTAATGCAGGACAGCTACGACAATTTTCACCGCGCTGCCGCCGATATTCTGGCCAACCGTCCCTGGGGCATACTGACTCCGCTGATTGGCGGCATGCTGTTTCCTTTTGGCGTGCCGCGCGTCGTGCGCAGTCGCCGTCTGGAGCGCGACCTGGCCCGCATCATTACCCTGCCGGGGCCGGTGCGCGAATCCCTGGTGGAGGGCATCTTTCAGGGCACCGATCCCGCCGATATCACCACGCGCATGGAACAGGCCTTCGAACTGGCCGTGCAGGCTAAGGATGTCGAGCGCAAATTTCGCAAACTGGAGAAGACACTGGAAAGCTGGGATGTGGATTTTGATGCGCAGTTGGAGGAAGCCCTGGGCAAAAAACTGATTTCCGAAGGCGAAGCCGGCTTATTGCGTTTGGCTCACGCCGCGCGTCTGGATGTGATTCAGGTGGATGAGTTCCCAGCCAGCTATTGGCGCCCGCGGGCTGAGGGAGCTGCGCCATGAGTCGCCGCGTATTTCTGGTCGAGGGTGCGCGCACACCGATTCTCAAGGCGCGCGGACGGCGCGGTCCCTTTGCGGCGGCTGAGCTGGCCTCGCAACTGGGTCGCGCACTGCTGAACCGTGCTGCATTGCCCGCCGAGCAAATCGATGAAGTCATTTTGGGCTGTGTCATGCCCTCCGAGCGCGAGGCCAACATTGGTCGTGTCGCTGCCTTGCGCATGGGGCTGTCGGAGCATGTGCCGGCCTGGACAGTGCAACGCAACTGCGCCTCGGGCATGCAGGCGGTAGATTGTGCCATTCAGCGCATCCAGTTGGGTGAGTCCAACATTGTGCTGGCGGGCGGCGTGGAGGCCATGAGCCGAGCACCGGTACTTTTTACCGGTGCCTACGTCGACTGGCTGGCGGGACTGATGGCGGCCAGGTCACCGACAGCACGCATCAAGCAACTGCTGAAATTCCACCCCTCGCTGCTGCGGCCGAATTTCGGATTGGAGAAGGGGCTCACCGACCCGGTAGTCAATCTGAATATGGGCGAGACGGCAGAAAAAATTGCCGCGCGCTTTGCGATCGAACGCGCCGCCATGGATGCTTTCTCAGTGCAGAGTCATCTGCGTCTGGCGCAGGCAATTGAGAGCGGCGTGTTTTCCGGCGAAGTGGTGCCGCTCTTTGATGCGCAGGGCAATGTTTATGCCGCCGACGACGGCGTGCGGCCGGATTCCTCGGTGGAAAAACTTTGCACCCTGAAACCGGTATTTGAAAAGCCCTATGGCAAGGTCACCGCAGGCAACTCGTCGCAGATCAGCGATGGTGCCGCCTGGCTGCTGCTGGTGTCTGAGCAGGCGCTGGAGGAATATCAGCTCGAACCCATCGCTGAATTGAAGCAGGTGCAGTGGGCCGGCCTCGATCCTGCCGAGATGGGCCTGGGCCCGGTGCATGCCATCGCCAAATTACTGCAGCGCACAGGGCTCGGCGTGGGCGATATCGACTACTGGGAAATCAACGAAGCCTTTGCCGCCCAGGTGTTGGCCTGCCAGGCCGCGCTGGCTTCGGAAGACTATTGCCAGCAATTTCTGGGTCTGTCGGCACCGGGCAGTCTGCCCGAGGATCGCCTCAATATTCACGGCGGCGCGATTGCTTGCGGCCATCCGGTCGGCATGTCGGGTGCGCGCATCACCTTGCATCTGGCCAATGTTCTCAAGGCGCACAACGCAAGGCGCGGCGTCGCATCCTTGTGTATCGGCGGCGGGCAGGGCGGTGCCATTCTGATCGAGCGGGAAGAGACGCGTGACTGATTACCGTCACTGGAAGCGAGAACTGCGCGCCGATGGCGTGCTGCATGTGCAGATCGATGTCGCCGAGAGCAGCGTCAATGTGCTGTCGCAGGCTGTGCTGGATGAGTTGCAGCTACTGATACAAGAAATCGAACAGGCACCGGCGACAGCCGTCATCCTTTCTTCTGCCAAGACGGCAGGATTTCTGGCTGGCGCCGATATCAACGAATTCCTCGAACTGAAGTCGCGCGAAGCCGTGGTTGCCAAGCTGCGCCCTGTCGACGATCTCTTTTTGCGTATTGAGCGTTTGCCCTGTCCAACTGTCGCGTTGATCCACGGCCATTGCCTGGGCGGCGGTTTGGAGCTGGCCCTGGCTTGTAGCTATCGGGTTGCCGACCAATCCGCCGAATCCAAAATCGGGCTACCCGAAGTCAAGCTGGGTATTCATCCGGGTTATGGCGGTGCCGTGCGTTTGTCGCGGTTAATCAATCCGTTGTCCGCACTCAACCTGATGCTGGCCGGGCGCCTGCTGGACGGCCGCCAAGCCGCCAAAATGGGCGTGGTCGATGTGGCGACCCAACAGCGCCATCTGATGACGGCGGCGCTGCAGCTGGCTTTGCGCGGCCGCAAGCCCAAGCGCAAGCGCAGCTTCAGCGCCAACCTGCTGTCCATTGGCCCGGCACGCCAGATCGCCAGCCAGCTGGCGCATCGGCAGCTCAAGAAGCGCGTGCGCGAAGAACATTATCCCGCGCCTTTTCGTCTGCTGGATTTCTGGACCGACCTACCGGCAGGGGATGAGCCGGCCTATCAGGCCGAAGCAGAATCCGTCGCTTCGCTCTTTGATCACCCCAACGGCGCGCGCGCCGCGCACAATCTGGTGCAACTCTTTTTGCGCGATCGCGAGATCAAGGGCCGCGCCAAAGCGGTGGAATTTGCCGGTCGACACGTGCATGTGGTGGGCGCCGGTGTGATGGGCGGAGACATCGCCGCCTGGTGTGCCCTGCGCGGTTTCACTGTCACATTGCAGGACGCCAAGGCAGAGTGGATCGGTCCGGCGATCGGGCGCGCCCACAAATTATTTGAGCGCAAGGAGCGCGAAGCCTGGCGCGTTAATCGCTGCATGGATCGCCTGATTCCCGATGCGCTGGGCGACGGCGTGGCGCACGCCGATCTGGTGATCGAAGCTATTACCGAAAATCTGCAGGCCAAGACCCAACTCTACGCCAAACTGGAACCGCGCATGAAAGCGGGCGCCATTCTGGCCAGCAACACTTCCAGTATTCCGCTGGAAGAACTGGCGGCCGGGCTGAATCAACCGCAGCGTCTGGTGGGCATTCACTTCTTTAACCCGGTGGCTCAGATGCAGCTGGTGGAAATTGTCGCCGGCCAGCACAGCGGAGCAGAACAACTCGCCCTGGCGCGCGCCTTCGTCAACCGGCTGGGCAAGCTGCCGATCGATGTGAAGTCATCGCCGGGCTTCCTGGTCAATCGCGTGCTGATGGCCTACCTGGCCGAATCGCTGCGTCTGCTTGAAGAGGGTTACGACCCGCGCTTTATCGACCAGGTGGCCGAGAAGCTCGGCTTCCCCATGGGTCCCATCGAGCTCTCCGATACCGTCGGGCTGGATATCTGCCAGGCGGTGGCGCGCGAACTCATCCCTATCCTGGGAGGCGAGGAATCGGCCCTGCTCAACGCCAGGGTTGAGAAGAAGGAACTGGGCAAGAAAACCGGTCAGGGCTTCTATACCTGGACCAAGGGTAAAGCGGACAAGTCCCGCGTGCGCGGCAAGACCAGTGGCCGGGAACTGGTGCGCGACCGCCTGCTCTACGCGCTGCTGAATGAAGCGGTGCAGTGTCTGGCCGAAGGCATCGTTTCCGATGCCGATGCGCTCGACCTGGCCATGGTCTTCGGCACCGGCTTCCCACCCTTTCACGGCGGGCCCATGAGTCATATCCGCGAACTGGGGCAGGAGCATTGTGTTGCGCGCTTGCAGGAACTGGCCGAGCAAGTGGATCCACGCTTTGCGCCAAACTCCGGTTGGGCAGCAGTCAGACTCTAGTCAGATTGGGGAAGGCGACTGGGTCCGGTGCGGGCGCCTGAATTTATTGCTGTCGGGTTATCCCCTAAGGCGAACAAATTAATTCCCGATCCCCTAAACTAGCCCGCATGAATTCCTCGCCACTCTACCGCTGGTCTCCGCTACTTATTGCCACCCTGCTGGTGATGGCGGTGACGCCGGTATTCTGGTTCACCCCGTTGGATCTGGTAGCCGCGAGCTGGTTCTTCGATGCGGCTAACCCTGCCAATCCCTGGCCCCACGAAAACGATCTGCTCTGGGCCTTTTTTTACCAGGCCTCCTGGATGCTGTCGTTGGGCATCATATTGGTATCTGTCGCGCTCACACTTCTCGCCCGCAGCGGTCGGCTATCACCAGTTTGGAGTCCCCGCGGTTGGGCGCTGTTGCTCGTGCTGATTCTAGGTGCCGGTCTAGTAGTAAACCTCATCTTCAAGGATAACTTTGGCCGCTACCGCCCCCGTCAGACCGAACCTCTAGGGGGCGCCTACGAATACCAAATTCCTCTGCAGCCGGGCATTGCCGGAACCGGCAAATCCTTTCCCAGCGGCCATCCCAGTCCGGCCTTTGGGCTGGCTCTTTTCTATCTGATTTGGCGCGGCCGTCGGCCACTTTGGGCTTGGCCGGCGCTCGCTGGTGCCCTGGTGCTTGGCGGCTTGATGGGCGTCGGCCGCATGGCTGCTGGCGCGCACTTTATGTCGGATGTGATTTGGTCGGCCTACTTTATGTTCGCCACCGCAAATGTGGTTTATTACGCCATTCTGCGCGTGCCGGAGCAGGAAGCTCGTCTGGCTGAGGGTGCCGCACTGAAACCCTTCAGCCGGTTGCAAAGGCTGGGTCTGGGCGGGGTGATCGCGCTGGCGGTTATCACATCAGTATTCACCAAGCCCATCGGTTATCAGGCGCAGTTGACCTATAGCGGCGCCGAGCTAGAAGCCATTCAGTCCATTCTGCTGCAGATCGACCAGGCCGATGTGCAGGTGTTGGAAGTGCCCGATAGTTCTCCGCTGCGCATTGAGGTTATCTCGCGCAGCTTTGGTATGCCGGGCGCCTCGGTGCGGCGGACCACGGCGTTGCGGGATGGCGAGTTGTATCTACGTATCTGGCACGAGGGCCGCTTTACCGAGCGTGGCACCGCCATTGCCCTGCTGGTGCCTGCGGACTTGGCAGACCGCTTGCGCATTGAGGAAATTCAGCCGTGAAGGATTGGCAGGGCTGGATAAAAGCACACTGGCGCGCGTTGGCATTTGGCGGTGCAGCATTGCTGCTGTTGGTTGGCTTGGTGGCGCTGGACCGCGCTCTGTCGAATTCAGAACTTCGCACCCTGGTGACTTCCACCGCTTCTCTGCAGCCCAGCCCCCCGGAGGCTGAAACGACAGCGGCAGATCTGGAGTCCTAGCGTGCAGCTGCCACCGAAGCCCAGGCTTTGCTGGTCGAGCGCGAAGCGCAGCGCGCCGAGGAAGAGCGGGCGCACGCACTGCGCGATGAAGTCCTGACAACGATGGAAGATTGGAAGCAGGCTTGGGTAGCGCAGGATGCTGGCGCCTATCTGTCCTTCTATGCCACAGACTTCGACACGCCCTTTCAGATCAGTCGCGAGGAGTGGGCCAGCTTTCGCATTAGTCGCATCCAGAACCCGCGCTGGATAAGGGTGGAATTCGAGCAGCTGGATTTCGTGCAGCTCGAAGAAAACTTTGCCGCCATCAGCTTTACTCAGCTTTACGCCGCGCCCGGCTATGCCGATCGATCGCGCAAGCACATGGACCTGGTGCGCACCGAGCAGGGCTGGAAAATCCGTCGCGAAGATGCGGTGGATACGGTGCGGCTGGAGTAGCCGCAAACGCCTGTTAATAGCCTCTGCCTATCAAATCCATGCTGGAAAGCTAAAGCGGCATGGAGTATGCTCCGCGCCATGAAACTGAGTCTGGCCCACATTTCCCATTCCACACCCGTTCGCGGTGGGGCTGCTCTCGTTCTGCTCCTTCTGCCCTAAGGGCAGATATCTTTTATTTTTCTAAATAGTCTTTCTCCAACATAATGCCACGCAGGGTTTTTCTGCGTGGAAACCTGAATCTGTAAACGCGAGTTCAGAGCCATGAGCAAAGAGAAATTAATCATCTTCGATACCACCTTGCGGGACGGTGAGCAGAGCCCCGGGGCATCGATGACCAAGGACGAAAAGTTACGCATCGCCAAGATGCTGGAAAAGCTGCGCGTCGACGTGATCGAAGCCGGTTTTGCTATCGCCAGCAAGGGCGATTTCGAGGCGGTCAAGCTGGTCGCCGACAACATTACCGACAGCCGGGTATGCAGCCTGTCGCGTGCCAATGAAGCCGATATCCGCCGCGCCGGCGAGGCCATTGCCGGCGCCAATGCTGGCCGCATTCATACCTTTATCGCCACGTCACCCATCCACATGAAGCACAAATTGCAGATGGAGCCGGATGCGGTGCTGCAGCGCGCTATCGACGCGGTTAAGCTGGCGCGCAGCCTGTGCGACGACGTCGAGTTCTCGCTGGAAGACGGCAGCCGCTCCGAGTTTGACTTTATGTGCCGCGTAATCGAGGCGGTGATCAAGGCTGGCGCCGGCACCGTCAATATTCCCGACACGGTCGGCTATGGCGAACCGGGCGAGTTTTCCGCCATGATTGGCCGCGTCATCCAAAGCGTACCCAATGCCGACAAGGCCATCTTCTCGGTGCACTGTCACAACGACCTGGGGCTGGCCGTGGCCAACTCCCTGGCGGCAGTCAAAGCCGGAGCGCGGCAGGTGGAGTGCACCATCAACGGTTTGGGCGAGCGTGCTGGCAACGCCTCGCTGGAAGAGATTGTTATGGCGGTGCGCACCCGCGCCGATATCTTCCCGGTGGAAACCGGCATCGACACCCTGCACATCGTGCCGGCCTCGCGTTTGGTTTCCAGCATTACCGGCTTTCCGGTGCAGCCGAACAAGGCCATCGTCGGTGCCAATGCCTTCGCTCACGAATCCGGCATTCACCAGGATGGCGTGCTGAAGCACCGCGAGACCTACGAAATCATGCGTGCCCAGGATGTGGGCTGGAATGCCAACCGCATCGTGCTGGGCAAGCTGTCCGGCCGTGCCGCCGTGCGCGCCCGCTTCGAAGAACTGGGCATCGTCTTTGAAGACCCGGCGCAGCTGAATGCCGCTTTCGAACGCTTCAAGGATCTGGCCGACAAGAAGCAGGAAATCTTCGACGAGGATCTGCAGGCGCTGGTCAGCGAAGTGGTACAGGACGATGTGGAAGACCGCTATCAGCTGGAATTCCTGGAAGTCGCGACCAAGACCGGCGTGCGCCCGGAAGCCCACATCATCCTGAAGTCCGGCGATGGCGCCGTAGAAGAACGCGCGCCGGGCGACGGTGCCGTGGATGCGATCTTCAAGGCCATCGAAAAGATCGTGCGCAGCGACGCCAATCTGGCGCTGTATTCGGTCAATGCCATCACCTCGGGCAGTGAATCCCAGGGCGAAGTGACCGTGCGGCTGGAGAAGAGCGGGCGTATCGTCAACGGCACCGGTGCCGATACCGACATTCTGGTGGCCTCGGCCAAGGCTTATCTGCACGCGGCCAATCGCATGGTAGCCAAACCGCAGCGCGAGCACCCGCAGCGCGAAGGTATCTGATGTCGACGGCGCGTCGACGGGAAATTCTCCAGGTGCTGGGTGTCGATCTCTATGAGCGACGCCCGGCAGCGGGGACCCCTGTCGAACCGCCACTGCATGCCGCAGTAACCATCGAGGGTCATAGCGACCTGGCCGCCGATCCACTGCCATCCGCCGCCGCACCTGCTACGGCCAAGGCACCTTCTTCCCGTGCACGCAAATCGCCGTCACCGGCGCCAGCCGTTGCCGAAGTCGCTTCGGTCTATAACGAGCAACCACTGGCATTGAACTGGTGGCAGTTCGAGGATCTGCTGATTCTGGAAGAAATTCCCTCTACTGCCGTCGATGCGGCCGAACTGCAGCGTTTGGCCTCGGCCATTGCCGCCGCACTCGGCCGCCAGAGCGGTGTGCGTGGCGAGTTACGCTGGCCCCCGGGCGGCGACTTCCGTGCCATCAGTCTGCACGAATTTCTGCATCATTTTGTGCAGGGCCGTGCCGAAGGCCAAGCCGAGTTGCACATCCTGGTGACGAGCGAACGCGTGCAGCAAAGCCTCACCGCGCAGACGGCTTCGATTGCGACCATACCCGCGCTAGCGGCGATGCTGGTCGATGCATCTCTGAAGGTTCAGGCGTGGCAGACACTCAAACCGCTGATGCGTTAACCTCTATTCGGCTTGCACAGCTGCGGCCGGATCAGCTTGACGCGGTCACCGCGATCAATGCGCGCATTCAGACACATCCCTGGAATCTCAAGCACTGGCAAAGCAGCATGCTGCCCAGCTACCGCAACTGGGTGTTGTTGAATCCTGAGCCCATTGCTTACGCCAGTCTGATGCTGGCAGCCGATACCGCCGAGCTGATGAACATCGGCGTGGCACCCGAGTATCAGCGATGCGGTCTGGGCACGGCCATTCTCGCCTGTGGCATCAGCCTGCTGCCCGAGCAGGTACACACCCTCTATCTGGAAGTGCGGCAGTCCAACAAGGCGGCACGATCGCTGTACGAGTCCATGGGCTTTCGCATGATCGCCAAGCGGGCGGACTACTACCCGGTGGACGAGAACAGCCGCGAAGCCGCCATGGTCTACTCGTTGGAGAGCGAAACCGGCAGCCTGAAAGATATTGATTTTTATCAGGGCTGCGGCAAGCTGGAAGAGTTCATAATGTCGCTTCCTGGGGAAGTGGGGGATTTAGCATGATCAGTCGTATCCTGGTGCCGGTCGACGGCTCCGAACAATCCAAGAAGGCGCTCGATTTTGCCGCTGACCTGGCCAAGCGCTACGAGGCGGAAATGCATTTGATTCACGTCACCCAGCCACTGGTTGCCGACGATGTCTTCGCCCTCGGCGCCGTCGCCGTGCCGGTGAATGCATCGATGGAAGAGCTGGATGAAGTTGGCCAGAAGGTTCTGCAGGCAGCCGCCGATATCGTCGAGGCAGCCGGCCTCGCCATGCCGGTTACCCATCTTTCACATGGCGATCCGGGCAGTCAGATCGTGCAATATGCTGCCGAGCAGGGCGTTGACCTCATCGTCATGGGTACCCGAGCGCTGGGTGGTCTGTCGAGCCTGCTGATTGGCAGTGTATCGAGCAAGGTGAATCACAAGGCACCTTGCACCTGTATCACGGTTCACTAACACTAAGCCACTGTCGCGAAGCGCTGATACACCGTCTTGTTACTGGTGCCTTACCGGAGGGCAAATACACGCAGGGTAGCGCCCGCAGCCACATAATAGGAAGCGTCCTCACCATTTCTCTCTGCGTCGCGAGGGTAGCCGGTGTAGTTGAAAATAATGCCGGGAAATTCGCCTGGAGCCGGCAGGTCTCCAGGTGTCGCGGGGCGATAGATCTGACATGTGATATTAGTGCCATCGCGCACTGGAACGGCCGCATCAGAGCCGATCACCTGGTATTGAGGCGCCCTTTCATAAGCAAAGAAGGGATCCAGTTCGGTTAGATCCGCAGCGAGTAGCTCAGGACAGGCGAATAACATCGTAATCGAGACAAGCTAGGGAAACTTCGCAAGGCGTGTTCGCTGTGAATGCCTCAATAATCTTGAACTTTGCATAATCCCTTCCCCCCAATCAACGTCGTGGCTAACCAAATTGCCATGCTGGTTCTGCTATTTGAATTTGATCGCGTCCTAGTAGATGGTAAATCATAGGCTGTGGATCAATGATTGGTTTATCGGGTTCATTTAGCAGAAAAACCGATCACTAGAATGCATTTTGAAATTGGCTGAAATTCGCTGGGATGTTCTGCAGATATTTTGTAGTTAGCGAAATTCCAACTTAAATCCGTTATCGGCCAGATAAGCCGCTTCGGACTGCAGGTCGGCCGCCACCAGGGAGTGGTCCTCCAGCCAGCCGGCTGGGAAGACCAGCTCCAGTCGCTGGCTGTCGCCAGTCACCGCAATATCGGGCAGGAAGTTGTCCAGCCGACGAATGTTGAGCAGGGTGGCCAGACGCAGTATCACCA